>NZ_JAVKBY010000279.1:0-47463 GCF_040222985.1 Coleofasciculus sp. F4-SAH-05 | reverse complement strand
TACAAGAGGGGGGAGGACAGAGGATGCTTCGCTTTTGTTGCATGGGGGAGGACAGAGGATGCTTCGCTTTTGTTGCATGGGGGAGGACAGAGGATGCTTCGCTTTTGTTGCATGGGGGAGGACAGAGGATGCTTCGCTTTTTTTGCACGGGGGAGGACTAAGGATGCTTCGCTTTTTTTGCACGGGTGAGGGGTTGAGCTTAAGTTGACACGGGTGGACATGTCGTACCCCCACCATCTTTTATGCTGCACTAATGGTTGCATGGAGAGAGGGGTGTTCATGTTCGACCACAAACACATTGGCATAAAGGTTTGCCACGATTTGCTTACCCTCTAGCGTCAACTCTAAGTAGCGCAATGAGTCTTTAATGTAGGGATACACCCCACTCCAGTAAAACTTGGAATAGTTTTGGCGCAAGTCTCCTGGATGACTATAGCCTAAGGCTTTATTCACACCCGTTTCTTCAAACTCGTAGTACAAGGCACTAATCTTTTTCAAGTAGCGCGGATCACTGAGTTGACCAATTAAATCGGCGGATCTTACTAAACCGGGACAGTTACTTGTGTCTAGGTGGTCTTGATCACTTGGCACCGGAAAACGAGTGAGTTCAATATTCCGCTTAATTTCTTCAGCGTCAATCAGTAAATTGCCACCAAACCGTTCTTCAATAAACAGCTTACCGCGATCAACGTGATAGGGGGTGAGGCTGGCATCTGTCGCCCCTGGTGGTAAACTCACCTTGTCCCCATCTACGCCTGTGGCATAGCGGTTTTCACTTAATCGGTCTTGTCGGCAGACTCCTTTAACGTAACCAATATCATGGCAGAGTAAGGAGATAATCGCATGCATCCAGTCTTCACAGGAAATGCCTCCTTCACGGATATGTTTACCGCGCAGAATTTCCTGTCCGACTAGGGTGACTAAAATGGTATGTTCAACATTGTGGTAGAGAGCGTCACTATTGGCAATATTTTCTAATGCCATGGCGCCCGCCCAGCCGATAATGTCAGCATAGTCAGATTTCCAGCCACCGTAAGTTCGGCTGTAGCCTTCTCGAATCCGATCCACAAAGTTGTCGATGAGTATTTGGGTTGTGTCAAACATGGAGGGTTACCTCAAGGGGACTCGTTAGGACAATCGAAGTTTATGAGTTAGTAGTTGACTATAATGATAAATCTCTCTGAGAGTTGAGTAATCCTATCCTTTGCCATTAATCCGTCTTGGCTTAAAAGCGGTGATTTTCACGCCTAGGACAGGTATAGCGAAAAATTCTCAAACTGGATACTTCTAATGTAATAAAAATACTGGAAAAGGTTGTGATGACGTTTTTTGGCTCAACGTGATACTTTGAGGCAACCCGTGTGAGGCGGATCACCTGATTGCAATTAGCCACAGATGTGCTTTGGAAGCAGGGGAAGCTGGGGAAGTACAGGCACAGGAAATTAGAGCTTATCTGAATAGGATTAGCCAAACACCTCCGCTTCAATACCATGCCACCACTCACCCAGATTCATCAGATCCTGATGAATCTCAGCTAGCTCACGAGTATAGGCATCTGGTGTCATGGTTGCTTTACGCTCTTGGAGTTTCCGTAAACGCAATTGCACTAACAGCCAAGGCTTGGCAATCCCGTCTGTCGCTTCAATGTATTGGGCTAAGTCTTTACTGTTCATTTTCTGTATAGGCGCGATCGCACATCAAGAACCCAAACTGCCAAAAGCCCCGTCTGATATCCAGATCAGGCGGGGCTAGTCACTGTTACTGACGTGACAACTTCACTGGATTATCTTCAAGCCGCAGCCATTTGCTGATTCACAAAGTCCCAGTTAATCAAATTGCTGAGAAACGCTTCCACAAAATCAGGACGCTTGTTTTGATAATCCAGATAGTAGGCGTGTTCCCACACATCACAGGTTAACAACGGTGTCATTCCCAAAGCAATGGGATTAACCGCATTGGCGGTGTTAACTACTTTGAGCGTGCCATTATCGAGGACTAGCCACGCCCAGCCACTACCAAACTGACTTATCGCGGCTTTCTTGAATTCTTCCTTGAACTTATCGTAGCCGCCTAAATCTGACTTGATTTTGTCAGCGACTGCACCACTGGGCGCACCGCCACCACCCGACTTCATTGAGTTCCAGAAGAAGGTGTGGTTCCAAGCTTGGGCGGCATTATTGAAAAGCCCTGACTTGGATGAATCATTGTAGCTAGCCTTAATGACTTCCTCGATGGACTTGTCAGCCATACCAGCGGCTTGCGACATGTCGTTGAAGTTATTAACGTACTTCGCGTGGTGCTTGTCGTGATGAAACTCTAGCGTTTTAGCTGAGATGTAAGGCTCCAGCGCGTTGTAAGCGTAAGGTAAATCAGGAAGTGCGTAGGCCATATTGTGTTCTATCCTCTCAAATACTGTGTTCTAGCTTAAAACGAACCGAGACTTTAGATGTATTCCTTAGGTTAAGTATTACTATATTAAGGGATTAACGGCTGTTGTAATAACTATTAACAATAGAATTGTTTCTGTGAGGGGTAGCCATTGCCTTAAGTCTATGGTTGAGTTTGGGCTATCAACCCCTAGCGAACCCAACTTGCTTGACGCGATCGCGCCTCTAGCCGAGTTGAGTCAAAGGGAGACAGTTAGCGGTTTTCCGGGATAATAGCTTGCACAAATTCAATAGCATCGGCTGGGGTTGTTGCCAAAAAAACCGTCTCCGGCGACAGGCTGGTAAAAAACTGTTGACTTTCTGGATGGTCGGATAATAGTACCACAGGTTTGCCACCCTTAAGGGCGAGAGCGATTTCAGAGGCTGTTCCTGCACCAATACCACAGGCAATCACCACATCACTGGAGAGAACGTTAATATTATTGCGCCCACTCCCCATATCCGTCGCGATCGCAATATCCACAGCATCGGACATATTCTGAGTATCCCTGCTGGGTAAAATACCTACGGTTAAGCCATCGGCGGCTTTTGCGCCAAGACTTGCTGCATTCATTACTCCAGCATTTCTACCACCTGTCAGCAGTACCCATCCCTGCTGGGCGATACGTTGTCCCAATTCATAAGCCCGTTCTAA
Source organism: Coleofasciculus sp. F4-SAH-05 (assembly GCF_040222985.1). Lineage (NCBI taxonomy): Bacteria > Bacillati > Cyanobacteriota > Cyanophyceae > Coleofasciculales > Coleofasciculaceae > Coleofasciculus > Coleofasciculus sp. F4-SAH-05. The sequence goes on along the minus strand of NZ_JAVKBY010000279.1, from coordinate 44,382 downwards.
GTCTGTGGCGGTAGCCCCTTTACCGGGTCCCATCACGCCGACAACGATTTTTCTCATGGGTAGTAAGTATAATTGGGTGACGTACTCCCACAGTCAATCAAAGATTAGACTGTGGGCTTCTCCTCAGAGTTCATGAATTACGCGATCGCTATTGACTTTCTCCAGAATTGTGATCCCATTCTGGGACAACTCATTAACCGAATTGGTGCATGTCAACTGAATCAGCATCAGTTGGAGGGAGATTTGTTCTTTTGCCTATCCCGATCAATTCTTCACCAACAACTTTCTACCAAAGTAGCCCATGTCATCCACAGTCGGTTTCTCCAGCTTTACCCTGACACGCCGTTTCCTACCGCACAGGATGTGTTAAACACGCCTGATGAAGTTCTCCGAGGCGTGGGGATTTCACGCCCTAAAATTTCTTATCTTAAAGATTTGGCGCGTCATTCAATTGATGGATTGCCCACCCTTGAAGCGTTGGACGTTATGGATGATGAGTCGATTATCAAGATTTTAACGCAGGTTAAAGGGATTGGAGCTTGGACTGTGCAGATGCTGTTGATTTTCCGTCTCAAGCGGTGGGATGTTTTGCCCGTCGATGACTTGGGTATACGTGCAGGTATTCGGAACTTGTATAATCTTGAGGCACTTCCTGACCGCAAAACGACAAAACGCTTCGGACAAAGGTGGAAGCCGTATTGCAGTATTGCCTCGTGGTACTTGTGGCGCAGCTTGGATCTAAAGCCAGTCTGAGGATTACTCGAAATTGGGGAACATCACGATAAAAAGAGCAGCAACGCAAGCGCGATCGCCTTTGGCGCTGAGCTTCGCTCAATCGCACTCTTTTTATCACTGACCGAATAGAATGTGGCAAAATGATTATAGTAGCATTGTCAGTTCTGCTGGCTTTGGAAATATGTCATACAGTGATTTCAAAACCATTGACCAAGCCGTTTCTATCCTCGAATTAACAGTCGAGGATATTTCTAATTTATTTAGTCACATTGCACCCATTGAACCTTCACAACGGCTTAAGGAAACGCTGGATGAAACGTTGGATTTAGCGGCAAGTATCAGTACAGAAAAGGCTCGGTCTGAATTAATTATTACTCCAATATTATTGGAAGTGAGACGTAGATTTAATAATAAAATTGGTTATTTTTCGGGCAATACGTTTAATGTGGACGAATCAAAAGGGTTAACGGGCGCTTGTGACTTTATCTTAAGTGCATCAAAAAATCAATCTCTAGTTACTGCTCCTGTTTTAACATTGGTTGAAGCGAAAGATAATGATATCCGCATTGGCTTAGGACAATGTGTCGCTCAAATGGTTGCTGCTCAAATATTTAATGCCCGTAAGGGGCTGGAACAACCAGTGATATATGGTGCAGTTTCAACTGGTACGAACTGGAAGTTTATTATGTTAGAAAACCAGATGGTAAAAATTGATTTTACTGAATATTTCATTACCCAGTTAAATCAAATATTAGGCATTCTTGCTGAACCATTTAGAATTTATTTTGAGGGTGCGATCGCGTAGGTTTGGTCTGGCTGTATGTAGGGATGATGGATAAATCTTAGCACCATTGTAGAGACGCGCCATGGCGCGTCTCTACATAAATGATGTGTCCTATTCAAAACGAATCCCATGTCGATAGAACCAACATTCAATCGTTCAATTTAAATCTTTTTGCCGATATAGAAAGCATAGCCGTAAAATTCTTTGTGCTTGTAATATAATTCAGCTTCATGTCTTTCGTTCTCTATGAACTCTTCGGCAGTTTTATTGCCTGCATATTTTTGCAAGAAGTTTTTCTGTGCAGAAACTTGCGGCAGATAAAAATGTTCAGTCCAACAAATTTCGGGCAGGACAAAAGTGGCAATTGGAATATATCCGGCTTTTTGCATTTGTGCCACCTTGTTGGAAATAGTATCTATTTCCGGATAAGCATCTTGCCAAAATTTGTCGATTTCATCAGGTCGCTCTTCGGTAAACCACGATGCCTCGGAAACGCCAATAAAGCCTCCTGGCTTCAAAAACTTATGCCATTCGTTTATGCCTCGTTCAAACCCGATATTGTAGATTGCTCCTTCTGACCAGATTAAGTCTAATTCTTCATTCTGAAAAGGAAGATTCTCCATTGAACCAACAATACCCTTGACTCTATCCTGAAGATTCAGTTTATGGGCGTTAACATTGAATATATCTATAAAGGTGGGAAATAAGTCGATGCCTGTAATATACCCTGAGGTACAACTAGCCATTACCATTGTCTGACCACCGGTGCCACAACCAATATCAGCAATTTTTGATTCATCCGTCAGATTATCAATAAAGCTCAAAGCTTTAATCGTTACGTCTGGACTCCCAGGTCCTTGTCGTTCTAGGCTTGAAAAATATTCGCAGATTAATTTAAAATCGAATTCGTGAATCGATTTATTTTCATCGCTCATAATGTTGTCCTTATTTTCTTCAAAAAATTAGCCCTTATCATAAGCTAAAACGCATTTAAATTGTGTATTCCCTGTTCCCTGTTAAGAGTTCACTAATCTCCACCGCTAACTTTAATTGTGTCCACCTACTTAATTGCTTGCCTCAGTTTCCTCTAACACAGCCCGAACAGCAACTTAGGTGCAGCAAGTTTAAATTCAAGCAGTTGCAGTAGTTTGCTCTTCCGGGATAAATGCTAGAACAATTCGCTCTGGAGGAATACCTGCGGCGATTAAGTCTTTGCTGATTCCCTGTTCCATCCCGTCATATTCCACCCAAACCTTGCCTTCACTCAAAGTCACATAAATCAAATTTCCCCTCACCCGTCGTCCTCTATCCCAACCTACCTGCATCAATGCATAGCGATTTTGCGTGTCGTCAAATACCGTGTCGAGTCGAATATCGCCGTGAGAAGGTTTAAACTGAGCGTATCGTTGAATCACCTGTTTTACAATGTCCTGCTCTCTCGTGGTGGTATCCATCGCTTTACCTCTACCGCTTCTACATCTACAATAAGCAATTTCATCGGTAACTCCCGCATCACCAACTCACCAATCGGTTCGCTGAAAATCCCGTCAAAGGTTGTGTCTGCCACAGCAAGATACAACTCACGCTCTGGATCAACCTGTTTCAGGAGTAGTCGATAAAGAACATATTGACCAATCGCTTGCTCCAAATCAGCAATTGCCGAGTTGCCTCCAAACTCCTTGATTTCAACGGCAATTCGACTACTGCCACGTCTAGCACCGATAAAGCGTCCTGCAATACCGTTGAGGACATCTAATCTTGCTGCCAAGTCGATAAAGAGGAATCGCTCACCATACGATATGACATAGGGATCGTCCGTGATTTCCCATCCCTCCTTGATCAGAGCTTGCCTAATGATATTATGAATCGCATCTCGCTGAGGCATGACTTAATGGATCATAAGCCGAATGACTAGCCTATAGTACGCTACGCGATCGCCTTTAGCATCAGTTACGTTCGACTTGATCAACTCTCTCTTTCTACGCGGCGAATCGGAATTTGGATTTCACTGCGCTTGGCAGGTTCGGGGACATAAGGAGCATCGTAGAAGAAGCGGCGAGGTACGCCAACGACAGTCCATTCTGGATGCTGTGCTAACCACTCTCGTAACCGTTGGATATTTTGTTGATAGCTGGAGTAATCGTAACTGCCTTTTAACCCAAGACTGACAACTGTCATGGGTGGGATATCTTCGACTTGAATGTTTTGGCTAATTTCTTCGGGGTAAATATCCGTGTTGCGGTAGAGGAATGAAACCAGCGCTTCCCCTTGTTCATCAGGTGTACCCATTTGATTGGCTTCCAGGGTGCTAACTGGATAACGGGTTTCTACTGGAGCCGTCATCGAGATATTGTTAGAACTGATATGGCGATAGAGAGGGTCAAATGCTCTATTAGCTGCCATTGAGAGTTCTCCTGAGTAGCGCACTGTGGCAGAGCGGTAGGCTGGATAGTGTTTAACTTCAATTTTTCCATCTGGTGTTGGCGGCGGGAATCCTTCGGGTAAGGGAGCCGTAGCCGCATCGTAGGCAAAGAAGGCGATCGCAACGACGGCTAGAATTCCTAGGGGTAACAGTAAGTGCTTTAGCTTCACACAGAACCTCAGAAACTCTTTCTATTCTAGATCCGGCAGTTCTTCCGGGAGGCAGATCTATAGTCTTGGCAAAGTAAAATCGCGCGATCGCAATCCCCTCTCCAAGCAAGACTGACTCAACGCTTACTCAAATTTTGGTGGATGTTCCCCTAGCTTGACCCACATCCGACGCACGCGAATCAACTGGGGACGATTTATCTTGAGGATAGTGATCGTTGCTCGACCAACAGGTGTCAACCCGATTAACTCTGTCGCATCCTTACTCCAGGTAAAATGCTTCTCCCACACTTGGCGATGGGGATGAAACAGAGGAACCGTCTGCTGGGTAGTGGGGTCTAATCCGGTTTGAAGAGTGGCTTTGTAGCGATTACAGGTAGGACAAGAAAGGCACAGATTCTCAAAAATTGTCTCTCCACCAACTGAGCGAGGGATAATGTGTTCAAATTCAAAAATTACAACCGTCAGTGCTTCAGCCGTGCGGCAATAGGCACAGCAATGTCTAAAATGGGTGCGAACTTGTCGCTGTAACTCAACAGGAATATATGCGCTCACGCCACTGTCGCCAAGGTTTCTAGGCGGTGCAGGGTATACCTGGCGCGGGTTTTGAGGATTGTCAGTTGATCGACTTGTGCGAGCAGATGGTCTAGATTGGCAATTTCGTCAGCAGAGAGTTGGGATTCTGCATTCCGAACTAGCAAATCGTCCAATTGATTTTGTGAAGCGGGAGCTAGCCTACTATCGGCTAAAGCTTGTAGTTCATCTCGGCTCAAGCCGATTACACATTCCTCATCCAGAGCTAGTGGGTTTGCCAGTCGATTATACGCTTCCAAATCTAATAAGACACCAACTCGCTCCCCCTGTTCATTGGTAACATAGCGCACTTGCTCAGACATGGTTTTTGGTAAGGTCTTTGGATTCATCGTAGCTTATGGGAGTTTGGCGATCGCATCTCCTACTGCTTCGGCTGTGAAAGAGTGTACTTTAAGCACAACAGTGCGTTTAGATGCTTGCTATGATACTACCTGTGATACTATTGCTGGATGGGCAAATTAGAGAAATTAGTAGAGCAATTCCTGAATAAACCGCCAGAAATTTGAATCTTCAGTATCCAGTAACACTTTACCCCGATCCAGAGGGGGGATATGTAGCTCAAATTAAAGACTTACCTGGATGTCTGACTCAAGGTGAAACGTTGAATGAGACGATCGCAAATATAAATGAGGCGCGAGAGTTGTGGATTGAGACAGCTTATGAAGCTGGAGATGAGATTCCTTTACCCAGTACTGATGATACTTACAGTGGAAAGCTACTCCTGCGGATGCCGAAATCGTTGCATCGCCGTTTAGCTGAGAAAGCGGACAGGGAAAATGTGAGCCTCAATCAGTACATTGTGTCTGTGTTGAGTCAAGGATGATCGGGTAGAGCGTGCGATCGCTGTGTCATTCCGACACGTTAACCTTGAAAACAGAGCAATTAGGACATCAGTAATGTCACGAGCAATTAACGCAACAGAAGTCGGTAATCACATTGGTGAATTGATCCATCAGGTTGTTGAACATCAGCAGCCTTTGATTATCGAATCTGAGGGGAAGCCTCAGGTTGTCATGCTTTCCATCGCTGAATACGAGCGTTTGCTCTCAGCTAACCGAGTAGAAGTAGGGCAAACACCCTTAGGAAGAAAACTTTGGCAAATTCGTCAGCAGATTGTTGCCACAGGTGAACCCCTTTTAGGGTGGGATGAAGTTAATCAAGAAGTGGCTGAACGTCAAGACAAAGTTCTTTTGGCGGGACAAACTGACCGAACTGTTCATTAACCCAAGCCCGGGCTAATTCACCGGAAACCCAGGCGTGGTTCGGTTTGGTGATGCAGATAAGTCCCTCTTTTGATCAGCGATTTAGCATGATTTGAATTCAAAATTGAACAATTCTAATTTTGAATTAATTCTCCTGAATATAGGTTTAACTTGCACTATGGTAGCTGTGCCACACCGTCACTGACACAGTAGAGTACTTTAGTTTAAGTCATAAAAACTGTTCCCTGTTCCCTGTTCCCTGTTCCCTGTTCCCTGTTCCCTCCCCTCACTCCACTAATTATTCAGCAAGCTCTAATTATTGGGTACACAAGAGGTGATGATTTGCCTAAACTCCTCCGGTTCTGGCTGACCGGCTTGCAAGTCTTGACCAATTTGCATGAATTCATTTAGGGTGTAAGTCTCTTGAATCTTCTCAATCGTACAGGTACAAAATGCCCTGACTTCTTCTGGGCGATCGCCAACACAGTTTTCGATATATATTTGAACCATCTCAGGAGGATAGGCATTCGTCGGTTCTTGGGGAGTCACATCAGGCGTTTGCGAATTTCCTCTAGGTGCGCTCACAAGTACCAGGATTAACGTACTCATTACCGCCGATAGGGTCTGGATTTTTTTCATAATTTTTTAATGAGCGCTACTGAGGTGAATGATACCGACATTAAGTTTGGTTTGTAGTCTGTACGCTTTGTGCCGGAAGCCCTGCCGTGCTTACTACAAACTCTTAAGTCAGCGGCATTCTTATGGAAATAGTGTAACGGAAATTGACGATGGGTGCATAACTAGCCCTAAAAAAGCAAACCTCCAATCATCCCTGCCAGTAACACAAAACCAATCCAGACATTTTGGCGGAAAATGTCCCCGTAAACGGGTTTGGGAATATCAGCTTGGCGCAGTCGCGTATAGTGCCAAATCCACCCTATCGTGGCTACACCTAAAGCAATCCAAAAGCCCCAGTGTAGTTGCATGACAAACCCCAATCTCGTCAAAAACCCCACTGTAGCGGCAAAAAATAGACCAACGGCTTCTGGGGCGTAGTCTCCAAAAAACAAGGCGCTAGAATTAACCCCAAGCTTCTGATCATCCTCTCGATCGGACATCGCATAAACGGTGTCAAATCCTAATGTCCACGTTACCGTTGCTGCCCACAAAAACCAAGTGGCAGGTTGTAAATTCTCAGTAACCGCACTCCAACTGATTAAGACAGCAAACCCCCAGGCTATGGATAATACCAACTGGGGAATCGGAAAAACTCGCTTGGCAGATGGATAAAATACAATCACGGGAACGGCGGCGACGCACAGCCAAAAGGTGAAGGGATTGAGATACAGGGCGAGGATACCTGCACAACTCATTGCCACTAACACCACAACCACGCCCACTTGTACAGATAGGGCGCGAGAGGCTAAGGGACGTTCTTTAGTGCGTTCGACTTGCGGATCAATATCTCGATCCCACAAATCGTTGATTACACAACCCGCCGCACTGGTGGCTAAGGTTCCTAGGATAATCACACCGACGAGGGGAATCGGGGGTGTACCCTGGGCAGCTAAGAAAACTGCCCACAGCGCGGGAACCATTAAAATTAAGCGTCCGGCTGGTTTATCCCAGCGCAACAGCCGCGCGATCGCGAGCCAGGTGGGTACTGAGGGGGGGTGTTGTTCGGTCAACATAGAGAATCGGGTCTTTTATCGAGTCTTCACCAAATTGGGCAGAACTATACAATTTCCATAGTAAACATGAAAACCTGATCCAGGCGTATACATAGTTCAAAATAAGGTAACACTTTGGTACTGTCGATTTGAGCCGATTTAACGGTATCGTTATCAGTAGCATCACGGCTAGAGTTGTAATCCCAGATACAAGAATGATCGATTTAGCTGCCACAGGGAATTCGGCAGGAGTTTCGACTCCAAACACCAACACCGAGAGAATTCTGGCTGCCATTGATATCGGCACGAATTCGATTCACATGGTCATTGTCCGGATTGACCCTAGACTTCCTTCGTTTACGATTATCGCCAAGGAAAAAGATACGGTGCGATTAGGGGAACGTGATCCCCACACCGGGAATTTAACCCCCCAAGCCATCAAACGTGCGATCGCGGCGTTGCAACGTTGTCAGGAGTTAGCGAAAAGTTTTCAGGCGGATCACTTGGTTGCTGTGGCGACGAGTGCGGTACGGGAAGCCCCCAATGGACGCGACTTCTTACAACAAGTTGATTCACAATTGGGGTTATTTGTCAACCTCATTTCCGGTCAAGAAGAAGCGCGGCGGATTTATCTGGGCGTCTTGTCGGGAATGGAGTTTAACAACCAACCTCACATCATCATCGATATTGGCGGCGGTTCAACGGAATTAATCTTAGGCGATAGTCACGCCCCCCGTTCTCTCACCAGCACCAAAGTCGGTGCAGTACGCTTGACCCGTGAATTCATTACCACTGATCCGATTAGCGATCGCGAGTTTCAATATTTACAAGCCTATATTCGGGGACGAATCGAACGCGCCGTTGAAGATGTCTTAGCCAATATCGAACCCGGAGAAAAACCCCGTTTAGTCGGCACATCGGGGACAATTGAAACCCTAGCCGCCCTTCACGCCAAAGAAAATTTAGGAGTAATACCCAGTCCCCTGAATGGTTATGAATTCAACCGCCATGACCTAAAAGATATCGTCAAACACCTTGCCTCACTCACCTGTGCTGAACGGGAAAAACTCTCTGGACTGGCGGATAAACGAGCCGAAATTATCGTTGCGGGTGCAATTATTTTACTAGAAACCATGACGATGTTAGACATTCAGTCTCTCACCGTCGGGGAACGCGCCTTGCGAGAGGGAGTCATTGTAGACTGGATGCTTTCCCAAGGCTTAATAGAAGACAGACTGCGGTATCAAGGCGAAGTTCGCAAACGCAATATCATTAAAGTCGCGCAAAAATATCATGTTAACTTAGCCTCTAGTGAACGGGTGGCTAACTTTGCCGTCAGCTTATTTAACCAAACTAAAGGACAGCTACACAATTGGGGAAATGAAGAACGAGAATTGTTGTGGGCGGCGGCAATTTTGCATAATTGTGGTTTGTATGTGAGTCATTCAGCCCACAATAAGCATTCCTATTACCTGATTCGCAACGGGGAATTACTCGGCTTTACTGATATTGAGATTGAAGTGATCGCTAACTTGGCTCGTTACCATCGCAAGAGTTCACCCAAGAAAAAGCACGACAATTACAGTAATTTACCCAACAAATACTATCGGCATCTAGTCAAAGAAATCAGTCCTTTATTACGTTTAGCGGTTGCCCTAGATCGCCGACAGATTGGGGCAATTTCCAAAATCCGCTGCCACTATATACCAGAGGACAAAGAATTATGTTTGCGTCTGACACCTGTAGATCCCAATGATACCTGTGCCTTAGAAGTTTGGAGTTTAGAAGATAAAAAAGTCGTGTTTGAAGAGGAGTATGACGTTAAAGTCGTCATCCAGCTAGAAAACCAACCCAGTTAACTCTAGCAACCGTAGTGGGCTGTGTCAGTCCAGTAGCGCAACGCACGCACCAACCAGAAGGTATAAGTAGTCGGACTGGCATAAAACGGCACGCTCCGGAGCCAGTGCAAGTAAACCGCCCTCAAACCCTTACTGTTCCCTGTTCCCTGTTCCCTGTTCCCTGTTCCCTGTTCCCTGTTCCCTAATCTCAACAGTTAACTTTAATTGTGTCCACCTACTTAAATCCTTTATTTTTAACAAATGACGAATGACAAATGACAAATGACAATCAAGGTCGTCCTTTCTTCTCGTAATACTGCTGATGGTAATCTTCGGCGAAATAATAATCAGAAGCGGGGTTGATTTCAGTCATAATATCTTGGTCATACTTACCAGACATCTGACGCTTGCGCTTTGATTCTCTGGCGGCTTTCTCCTGGTTCCGATTGTGGAAAAATATAACCGAGCGGTATTGCTCGCCGCGATCAGGGCCCTGACGATTATATTGGGTAGGATCATGAATTGACCAAAAAACATTCAGCAAGTCATTGTAGGAAATCTGAGACGGGTCATACTGGACTTGCACCACTTCTGCATGTCCAGTAATTCTGGCACAAACATCTAGATAGGAGGGGTTAGGAAAATGTCCTCCCATATAGCCAACGGATGTAGACGTAACGCCGTTTAATCGACGGAATGCCGCCTCGACTCCCCAGAAGCATCCTGCTCCAAATGTAGTTTTTTCCATTAGAGATTCACCTATTTTTTTGACAACTGAATATAAGTATATTGGTGGAAATTAATCCAAATCCATCCCGTTCTGTCAATAGCCCTTAAACCCTTACCAATAACCTAGCTTGCTTCTTCAAGGGAAGCGAGTATGACAAATGATAATTCCCACCGTTAAGTTTAAGTTGAATAGCACCCTCAATCAGCAATTTGGGAGTACCAAAACCATGGATATACCGTAGGGTGGGCATTGCCCACCATCATGCCAGTCAGTACCATTCACTTTAAAGTTCTTCACCGATTTAGCCTAATTGAAGATGAACCAAGCATAAGTCAAAATTGCCAGAAACGCGAAGCCAATGAGAGTTTCGCGTTGGTCTTGCCAAAGCCGAAGTACACTTTGCCTTATGGAGCGTAAGGTGACTCTACGTTCATGACCAAGTTTATCCATGAGTTGAGCCACTCTAACATCGACTTCCTCAACGGAGACATCGCCTCGCTTGTAGGCAGCTTCTAACTCGTCGAGCTTTCTCCAGTAGTCTTTGGTGGATTCGATGAGATTAATCATGGTTACGCTAGGATTGTTAACTTCTGTAAAGATCCTAGCGCGACTTCTGGAGTCGGGGGGTGAGGTTTACCCAACCCCTTGTAGAGACGTAGCATGAGGAGTCTCTACACTGCCCAAGCTGGCATACATATCAATATGTCACGCCTAGCCAATGATAAATAAGTAGATTAATCCTTCTCAGGTAATCTGGCTTCCCCAAATACCTGCTGCGGCGTCAATTCTAATCCCTCAAACAACGAATCGGTGATCACCATATCTTTCGTATAGGTTCGCGGTGGCGCATCGGGATAGAAAACGGTGATACTTCTGGCGTGGGGATCTACAACCCAAACTCGTAAGACTCCCGCTTCTAGATAATCGGTGGCTTTCTCCATCAATGTGCCAAATGTTTGTCCCTGTGAAATAATTTCAATGGCTAATTCTGGGGGAACTGGACAAGGTTCATCTTCCATCACGTCTGTCGGTAGTCGCTGATAAGAAATATAGGTCAAATCTGGCACAGGAACCCAGTCTTCACCCCGACGTTTTAACGCGATCGCCCATTCTGGGTAAACTTCACCTTTTCCCTGACACCACTTATCGATGATAAATAACAATGTTTTCTGCAAAGCTGAATGAAATCGTTTCGGTGACATCTTTGGTACTACCTCGCCCTTGACTAATTCGTGAGTTACATCTGACTCTGGCATTGCCAGAAATTCTTTCAGTGTTAGTTTCTTCTCTAACTGTTGCATGGCTATAATGAGTGATTAGCGATTTGATAAGTAGTCGGACAAAAGAAAACGGTACGCTCACGCTTGTTTTGTAAACAAGCATCAAACCCTTACGAAAGACGAATGACATAAGACGAATGACGATCTCCACCGTTAACTTTAGTTGTTACCACTTAAATCATTACACAAATCTGTTTCTGATCAAGAGTCTGGAGTTCTAAACTAGGAGGAATGGGTTCAGGCAGGGGTTCAATACTGTGATAAAATGCATAGTTTAAATGGGCTGATTTAACCATTTGCTGGATACCATTGACTAATACTCTCGCTGTATTTGGTCCTCTGACTAAAGACGTATAAAAAAAGACATCGTATTTGGCTAAAGCAATCCCCTGACCCGCCTGACCGGTTTCATAAACATCCCAGTTATAACAAATATCAATATCATTCAGATTACGAACTCGCCAAATAGCAAAACCATCTGTCCAGCCAATGTTCGTCAGTTGCAGCTTGGTCAAATTCCGTGTCATAAATCCCCCAATTCCCTGTTTTCAACGCGGTTTGCTGTGCTGTTTTCAGTATGAAAACGAGATGTTAGCGATCGCGTTGACGTATTGTGTAACTTGATACTGAACTTAGACAAAACTTATGTGCCTCACATCACGATACCCTAGATCGTGTCAAGTTCAGCTTGCTCTTAATCAAGCCGACAAATCAGTGATAATGGTTGTATGCTGCACTATAGCAAGTCCACGGTCATTAACGCACCCGTGGAGGTTGTCTGGAGCTTTCACGAGCGTCCAGATATTCTAGAACGACTTACTCCGCCTTGGCAACCTGTTCAAGTTGTACGTCGCGAAGGTGGGTTAGGTGTGGGGGCGATTTCGGAATTTCGCCTGTTTTTTGGTCCAATTCCGCTGCGATGGGTAGCGATTCACACCGAATGTGAACCCTATTCCATCTTTACCGATAAACAGCAGGAAGGACCGATGGCGTATTGGGTTCATCGCCACCAATTTAGTTCAGAAGTAGGCAAAACCCGCTTAACCGATAGGATTGAATATGGATTACCTGGAGGATGGCTAGTCGAGATGCTACTGGGTTGGTGGGTAGACGCGCAACTCGAACAACTATTTAGCTATCGCCATCAGGTGACACAAACCGAGTGCAGCAGAATCGGGGAGGAGACATAGCCATCCGTGTCAACTTACTACAGCCTTAAGCAAGCTCCCCGACTTCGTAGGAGTTGTCGGGGAGCTATCTGTGTTGCGATCGCGAATTTAATTTGAACGTGTTAGCGTGAAAATAAGGATGAGGGATAATATCAAGAAACTGTTTTCCCATCAATTAATCAATAAACAGGGCAAATTTATAAATAGGATCAAGTTAGAAATTTAATGAGTATCTTCACGCTGCAATCCGTTAAAAAAGATTTTGGCATTAAAGAAATCCTCAAAGATGCCAGCTTTAGCCTCGATACTACCGATAAAGTCGGCTTAATCGGTACGAATGGATCAGGCAAATCCACTCTATTAAAAATGATTGCTGGACTCGAACCCATTGATGGTGGTCAATTTCTGGTCAATCCCGGCGCGAGAATTGCCTACTTACCCCAACAACCTAACTTAGATGAAAATTGTACCGTATTAGAACAGATCTTTGCCGATAGTGGTGAACAGATGAGACTCATCCGGGATTATGAGGAATTATCCCACAAATTGGCACGAAATTCAGACGATAAACAAGTCATGGCACGTTTATCTCAGGTGACACAGCGCATCGAAACTCTAGGTGCTTGGGATTTAGAAACCAGTGCCAAAGTCATCCTCACTAAACTAGGAATTCAAGACTTTGATACACCAATTGGCAATTTATCTGGAGGTTATCGGAAGCGCATCGCCTTGGCGACAGCGTTACTATCAGAACCCGATGTGTTACTGATGGATGAACCCACCAACCATTTAGATGCCATGTCGGTAGAATGGTTACAAGGATATTTAAAATCCTATCCGGGAGCCATTCTATTAATTACCCACGATCGCTATTTTTTGGATCAAGTCACCAATCGGATTATTGAAATTGACCGAGGTGATATTTATACCTACAATGGCAACTATGCCTACTACTTAGAGAAAAAAGCCCTCGCCGAAGAAACTGCCGTCAGTCAAGAACGGAAACATCAGAATGTATTGCGGCGAGAGTTGGAATGGCTGAAACGAGGTCCGAAAGCGCGGAGTACGAAGCAGAAAGCGCGAATTGATCGCATCCATCAGATGCAGGATCAAGAGTTTAAACAGGCTCAAGGCAAAGTCGATATTTCCACAGCCAGTCGTCGGATTGGCAAGAAAGTCATTGAGTTAGAGAATGTCTCCAAGGGGTACGGCGATCGCACGTTAATCCAAGAATTTACCTACGAATTTAGTCCCGATGATCGGGTTGGCATTATTGGCGAAAATGGTAGTGGTAAATCCACGTTAATGGATATTATCACTGGGCGGATTGAGCCAGATTCAGGTGAGGTTGACATTGGCGCAACGATTCATATCGGCTATTTTGATCAGCATTCTGATCATTTACTAACGGCAAGCAATCAAAATCAACGAGTGATTGATTACCTCAAAGAAGTGGCAGAATATGTGCAAGCTGGGGATGGAACGCTGATTACGGCATCACAAATGTTAGAGCGTTTTCTGTTTCCACCGAATCAACAATATGTTCCTATTCATAAACTGTCTGGGGGAGAAAAGCGCCGCCTATTTTTGTTGCGCGTCTTAATGAGCGCTCCCAATGTGCTAATTTTGGACGAACCGACCAATGATTTAGATGTACAAACGCTTTCGGTATTGGAAGATTATCTAGAAAATTTCAATGGCTGTGTGATTGTGGTATCTCACGATCGCTATTTTTTAGATCGCACCGTCAACAAAATTTTTGCCTTAGAATTAGAAGGGATTCTGCGTCAGTATCCGGGTAACTATTCTGTGTATCGGGATTACAAGGAAGCGGAAGCAGCAGCAGCGGCTGAAGCCAGTGCTAAGATGCAACAGAAATCAGAAAAGTCGGCAAATGGGGAAACCCTAAAAACGCAATCGCCTGGTAATGGAAAACCGCGTCGGCTTTCTAATTGGGAACGGCGCGAGTTTGAAGAATTAGAGGATAAAATTCCCCAACTGGAAGCGGAGAAGGCAGAGGTGGAGAAAGCCCTGTATAATTCATCTCCTGGTAAAGTGGATCAGGTGCAGGAACTTTATCAGAAATTAGAAACCTTGACTCATACTATTGATACAGCCACAGAACGTTGGTTGGAATTGGCGGAAATTGGGGAATAGTCATTTGTCATTTGTCATTTGTCATTTTTCCTTAATTAAGGGACGGTGGATTAAACTTCAAAATTGAACATTAAACATTCATAATTCAATGGCATATCAATCTATCGAGAATTACGGCATTATCGGCAATATGCACACCACCGCCTTAGTTGGCTTAGGGGGTTCAATTGACTGGTTTTGCTTTCCCAGACACGATTCTCCGAGTGTTTTTGCCGCGTTACTGGATGCTGAGAAAGGGGGTCATTTTAAGATTGCTCCCTGTGTGGATGGCGTCACTCATAAACAGTTATATTGGCCCGAAACGAATGTGTTGGTGACTCGCTTCTTGGCGTCTTGTGGGGTGGGTGAGATTATTGATTTTATGCCTGTGGGTATGCCTGTGAATCAGCAAGGGTATCACTGGTTAGTGCGGCAAGTAAGAGTCGTTCGCTGCAAGATGAAGTTTCGCTTAGAGTGCTATCCTGCTTTTAATTATGCCCGCGATCGCCACGAGACGATTCTCTCATCCACGGGGGCGTGTTTTAAGTCGCCGTCTCTGAGTTTGGGATTGGTGACGGATGTTCCCTTAAAACAAGATGAATGCGGTGTCTTCACCGAATTTACGTTAGAGTCTGGACAAACCGCCGTTTTTGTGATGCAAGAAACTGACACGGATGGGGGGTGTAGTTTGCCACTTCGCCATCAAGAAGCGATGCAACTCTTTGACGATACGGTGGCGTATTGGCGACGCTGGATGGGCAAATGTACTTATGAAGGTCGATGGCGCGAGACGGTGGAACGTTCAGCCCTGGCGTTAAAGTTACTCACCTACGAACCCACGGGAGCAATTATAGCAGCGCCGACTTGCAGCTTACCCGAAATGATTGGTGGTTCCCGAAATTGGGATTATCGCTATACCTGGATTCGAGATGCATCCTTTACCGTGTATGCTTTACTCCGTATCGGGTTTACCGAGGAAGCCGCCCAGTTCATGCGGTTCTTGGAAAATCGCTGTCAGGAGTTGGATTCCGATGATCCGTTGCAGATTATGTATGGTATTGATGGCTATCATAATCTTGATGAAGAGATTCTGGATCATCTTGAGGGGTATAAGGGATCTTACCCGGTTCGGATTGGTAATGGGGCTTATAAGCAGTTACAGCTTGATATCTATGGCGAGTTGATGGATTCGGTGTATTTGTTCAACAAATATGGCACCCCGATTTCCTATGACTTGTGGCGATCCCTACGGCGGTTACTGAATTGGGTTTGCGATAATTGGCAACGCCAAGATGAAGGAATCTGGGAAACACGCGGGGGACGCAAGGATTATATTTACTCTAATCTAATGTGTTGGGTTGCGCTGGATCGTGGCTTACGGTTGGCTCAAAAGCGCTCATTTCCAGCGGATCACCAGCGATGGCTTACGGAACGCGATCGCATCTATGAAGAAATTATGGCAAAGGGATGGAGTGAGGAGCGTCAAGCTTTTGTTCAATATTACGGTAGCACGTCCCTAGATGCCAGTAATCTGATTATGCCCTTGGTTTTCTTTATGTCTCCCACTGATCCTCGTATGTTGAAAACCCTAGATGCGATTAATTCCCCGCCAGAAATAGGGGGACTGGTTTCCGATAGTTTAGTGTATCGGTATAACCCCGAAGAAGCGCCGGATGGTCTTTCGGGGACAGAAGGAACGTTTAATCTCTGTACATTCTGGCTCGTTGAGGCGTTGACAAGGGCGGGAAAAGTAGACAGGAAGCGACTTGATCGCGCTCGGCTGATTTTTGAGCAGATGCTTAGTTATGCCAATCATTTAGGATTATATGCCGAGGAAACGGGTTCGAGTGGTGAAGCTTTGGGTAATTTTCCCCAAGCGTTTACCCATGTGTCTTTAATTAGTGCGGCGTGGAATCTGAATCGGGCGATTGAACATAATTTCTAGGGTATCGTATCAGTATCAGTAACCCCCTTTTTGTCACGGCGATTAAAATCGCTGCTACACAAACAAAGTCCGCCTACGCGGACTGGATTATAAAGGAGGTAATCAACCCAGATTTGTATTACCTACCGTTAACTGCTATTACCTCTGCACGCTTTGGTTGCTGAGGCTACCTGGGTGCTTTATGCCAACCACTCGCGATCGCCTCTGATTCTGTACAAAACCATCGTTCACCCTTTGCCGGATCAATGAAGGTTGATTCATAATCTTCCATCCCCGGAAGATGATAAACCTTTTTTCCTTTATTAAAAGAAATGTTGCCTTTGATATTGCACTCAGGTTTCGTAACAGATGAAACTGGAGATGGAGAATCGCTAGCCCTAAATTCCATTGCAAAAATTGCAATAACAGCTATAATCCCAAGGCTCATGAGTATTTCAACTAGCCCACGCTTCTTTCTGTGATGTTTTTTCGGTAATGGACTTTGAGTTTGATTTTTGAACAGGTCTAATGAGCGTAAGGTAGCCCCTTGAATGGATGCATTAGAGGCACGTATTTTTCCCTCTGAATCAGTTGCTAGCTCATACAGGATTATATCTCCGACTTTTGGACGGCGACTTGTTCCTTTTAACGCACTGATATGCAGAAAAACATCTTTGTTACCATCATCCGGTTTTATGAAACCAAAACCTCTATCATCTTTCCAGGTTTTTAATCTACCTTTATATAGAATAGGCTTCATGCCAAAATTTTGCTAATTTTTTATAGACATAGATTACCATAAAAAGCTTTTGTTTTGCCAGTTTCCTGTTGCCTGTTACCTTGTCCTTACATTCCCAATTTAAATACATGACAGCTTAACGCCCAGCGATATCCTTTTATCTCTGCTGATGTGGTACTCGGTGAAGCTGGCTTTCGTCCATATTTACCCATCACCCTGCTTTATCAGCAACAGTCTGTCGCCACATCCGGTTGACTAGACACAGGCGCAACTGTGAATGTACTCCCTGATCCAATCGGTGTTGAACTGGGATATGAGTGGGAACGACAGACAACTACTTGGAACTTAACGGGAAACTTGGCGCAGTATGAAGCTCGTGCTGTGGTTGTTCAAGCCGCGATCGCACCGTTTGAACCTGTACAACTTGTGTTCGCTTGGACTCAAGCGACTAACGTACCGCTAATTTTCGGACAAGTCAACTTCTTTATGGAGTTTGACGTTTGTTTTTACCGCTCACAGCTACAGTTTGAAGTCACTCCAAAAGCAACAGGATTTAACGAAGGGCGCGATCGCTCCCTCTCCCCTACCCCAAAGCGCGATCGCGCATTTCGTGCCAACTACTGTATTTTGATAATAGGATACGGCAATGTTCCCTACCACAGATCAGGTCAGGGATAATTGATTGGGTAGGGGCACGATACTATCGTGCCCTGATTCAGCGTAACTTCAACTTAAACCTCGAAGCTTGTTTCGGAAATAGCAGAAGCTGGGTGACTGATTCTTGTCCACATCCATACAAGGAGATATTCGTTTAGCCCAATTATTTTTTTCTTCGCCAATCGCCTGCCATCCCAGTCCAGACAATTTTTGACAACCACCGACATATAAGGCGTCAGCTAACGTTTCCCACGTACCACAGATACTATCACTATTGTACGACTTTAGGAGCGCATCTTTTGCATTTGGATAAGCTGCTTTCACAGCCTTCACATCACCCAAGTACCACGCTTCTCCTTCTTCAATGGCGATACAGAAGTGCGTTTCTGGACTAGGACTACAGTTATCCACTACATCAAGTAATTCTTTCCGAAACGTCTTCAAACATCGATTGTCAAGGTCACAAATGATCAGCACAACAGCAGGATAACCAGCAGGATAACCAGCAAATGTCTTCCCATAGCCTTGAATAAGCCGTGGGAGTTGGTCAAGCAAAATTCGCTTTTTGGGATCAGATTTAGATTTAAGTCCTTGAGGTATGCGTCCTATTCCTTTGTAGGAGTGGACATTAAACGTGTGTTTATCGCCAATGATTTTTGGAACAATAATTTCCAGGGCAGTTTTGCCAGAACTATCCTCAACCAGAATCTCGAAATGCATGGATTTATCCGTTATCCCTGTTATCCAAGTAGTCACTGTACCAAAGTCCACCCAGAGGCAAACCTTCAGAAACCAGATTTTCGATGAGAGGATCTTCACTCGCTCGTCTAATCATCGCAAAACCGTCCTTACCCTTCTCAAGAACCCAAACCTCTTCCGGTGTAAGGGCATCGACAAAATAGGGTTGATGGGTTGTGATAAAAACTTGCGAACCGCCCCTGCGCCTTGTCCTGGTCGCGTGTTCTCTAAATTCTCGCGCCAGAGTTTCCAAGAGTTTATGGTATAGTCCATTTTCTGGCTCTTCGATGCATAAAAATGGTGGAGGTGATGGATCTTCTAAAAGGAGAAGATAAGCAAAAATTTTCAAGGTGCCATCTGACATCTGTTGAGCGTAAAATGGCTCTTGAAACCCCCTATCATTGAAACGAAGCAGAAGCCTACCGTCTGGGCTTTTCTCGGTACTAATACTATTTATTCCTGGGATTTTTCCAGAAATTTTTTCCAGAATAGTTTGAAATTTTCTGGGATGTTCTCTCTCCATAAACTGAACAACATTGCCCAGATTATCTCCATGAATATTCAGATGCTTTTGGGGACCGGCTAGAGGTAGACTTCTGGCTGCATCTGGTGTGAAGTAGCTGAGATACCATCCTTCAATAAATCGCCGAAAAGCGGAAATTCTTGGGTGTTGCTTAAGCGCTCCTAACGTGGCGATTCCAAGTTTTCGCTTGTCATCAAGTTCGACGACCTCAGTTTCTTTGCTTTCTTCTACTGCATCACCACTTTGAATTCTTTCGATCAAGCTAAATAAATCAAATTCTGCTTTATCTTCCTCAACTTTCTTTCCTTCTTGTTCGCCTTTCCAGACGATGCCTCTCCCTTCATTTAACATCAAAAAAGAAAAGGGCCATCCCCTATCTTGTTCTCTTCTACGTTGTCTAAGTCTTTCCTTTTTTACATAGGGTCTTCCCGACGAGTCAAGATCAATTGCCAACTCATAGGTAATGGGTCGGGCGTTACCATCCTGTTTATAGTAAAGTTGAAACTCAACACTACCATCTTGTCCTTGTGAACGAATTCTCTCAAACCCGCCACGACCACGAGAATCACAGGCTTCCTCAACTCCTCCTTTTAAGCAGTCTGCCAGAAAACCAAAGGTGTCAAATAGCGTACTTTTTCCCACGCCATTCTTACCAATGACGGCTGTCATGGATGTTAATGGCTTGGTCTTCTGAGTGTTCCAGAGCTTTCCCAAGGTAATATCATGAAGCGCTCTGTAGTTTTTTACCCTAAAGCCGTCTATCTTTGCCACTCACTTACCCTTGCTCAATTCCGACTTCATCCTATACATAAATCTAATACATAAATCTAATGATATCTTCTCAGGAATCCTAGTAGAGACGTTGCATACAACGTCTCTACTTAAATGATGTAGCGTCAGCAAGCTTGATTAGTGTAGACCTAGACTGGCAGCTTGAGGGCTATTGACCCAGATAGGATATTCTATGTGTTTACGACATCAAGGGCGAACGATGGGACTCGAACCCACGAATGGTGGAACCACAATCCACTGCCTTAACCTCTTGGCTACGCTCGCCATACGGTTTATTAGTATAGCATCAAGTCGGTGAGTTGCACCAGTGTTTCTTGGCAATTTACCGGAACTCATACGTTAGAGGCGAAAGTCATAACCCATGGAGGCTTAACGGAGTGACATGAAATCGTTAAAAATTATTACAGCCTTGAGTGGAACAGCGCTAGTTGTGCTAGGAGTGGGACTGGCGTGGACGAATCCGGGTAAGGAATCCTATGAGGAGTACGCCGTCGAAAAACTCAGCACCTACCTCAAAGATGAAGTCTGCACTCAAACCCCCAAGCAATTAGAGTTTCTCAATCCTGATCCAGAATTCCTCAAAGGTCAATGCCAATCCCTAGTGGATACGGGACGCCCACAAATTCAGCAAATTATTGACCAGCAGACTGAACAACAAAACTGGGTAATTTTCAGCATTTACCGCACCGATATTAATATCAGCCCCCTATTGCCCGCTTACCATTTTGAAACGGTAGGAGTTTTGCAACAATTTTTGACCTATCAGGCGCAAAAAAATAAGTAGGGGTTTGGTGACTCAACCCCTTTTTCTGTGAATTTTTGCCAAAATACGAAAGGCAAACATGGTAAATCAGTATAAATAGGTACAAGCATGGCATCCATTCGTGAGCTGCACCAACAACTTATCGACAAAGAACGCACCAGTGTTGAAATCACGCAAGACGCCCTCGATCGCATTCAGGCGCTAGAACCCAAAGTCCATAGCTTTTTGCATATTACAGCCGACTATGCCCTTGAACAGGCGCGTCAAGTGGATGCCAAAATCGCAGCGGGGGAAGACATTAGCATGTTAGCGGGGATTCCGATTGGCATCAAAGATAATATGTGTACTCAGGGTATTCCCACCACCTGCGCCTCTCGTATCCTGGAAAACTTCGTCCCACCTTATGAGTCTACCGTGACTCAAAAACTTAAGGATGCGGGGGCTGTCATGGTGGGCAAAACTAATTTGGATGAATTTGCCATGGGGAGTTCCTGCGAAACCTCTGCTTATCAACAGACGGCGAATCCCTGGGACTTATCCCGCGTTCCTGGGGGTTCCTCTGGGGGTTCGGCGGCGGCTGTTGCGGCTAGCGAATGTGTAGTAGCGTTGGGTTCGGATACAGGGGGATCGATTCGTCTCCCTGCATCATTCTGCGGGATTGTTGGGATGAAACCCACTTATGGATTAGTGTCTCGTTATGGGTTAGTCGCTTATGCGTCGTCATTGGATCAAATTGGTCCGTTTGGACGAAGCGTAGAAGATGCGGCGATTTTACTTAACGCGATCGCAGGCTATGATCCGAATGACTCAACCAGTCTCAAGCTGGAGATTCCCGACTACACCAAGTCCCTGCAACCTGATTTAAAATCCAAAGGTCTTAAAATTGGCATTATTAAAGAAACCTTTGGTGAAGGCTTAGATCCCGTCATTGCCAAAACCGTTCAAAAAGCCATTGATCAACTCAAAAGCCTAGGTGCTGAAGTACAAGAAATTTCTTGTCCCCGATTTCGCTATGGGTTGCCCGCCTACTATATTATTGCTCCCAGTGAAGCCTCAGCCAACCTAGCTCGCTACGATGGCGTCAAATATGGGTTTCGCACGCCGGAAGCCGAAAATCTTTTGGAAATGTACAAGAAAACTCGTGCCGCCGGGTTCGGGGCGGAAGTCAAGCGCCGGATTATGTTGGGAACCTATGCTCTATCTGCTGGCTATTATGACGCCTATTACCTCAAAGCGCAAAAAGTTCGTACCCTAATTAAGCAAGACTTCGAGCAAGCCTTTGAAAAGGTGGATGTTTTAGTTTGTCCCACCGCCCCAACTCCTGCATTTAAAGCCGGAGAAAAAATTTCAGATCCGTTAACCATGTACTTATCGGACTTAATGACAATTCCCGTCAACTTGTCAGGATTACCAGGAATGAGTATTCCTTGTGGATTTGATGACCAAGGATTACCCATTGGGATGCAACTAATTGGAAAAGTATTGGGCGAAGAACAGGTATTTCAAGTCGCTTACGCTTACGAACAGTCTACGGATTGGCATCTCAAGCAACCACCGCTTAAATAGAGCAGAGGTGCCGGGGGGCTGGGGACAGGGGCTACAGGTGCAAGGAGATATAATTTGTAGGGGCGGGTTTGACCGATAACATTATTGAGAAAACCGATAACTTGACTCAACCCGCCCTGATTGGAAAACACGGTGATTCAAAAATAGCATCAAGTTTGTAGTCGTTTAACGCTTTGATTTGCCCAGGGAGACTATTACGGGAATGAATAATTATAGTTTATTTCTGGGAAAGAGGTTCCTAATTCTAGCGGGAATTGTCGCCATCGTTTATCTGTTAGCCTGTATCTCTATCTGGTTAGGGCAAAATCGGCTAGTTTTTGTTCCCACTAAGATCATTAAAACTACACCAGAAGACTTGGGCTTAAGTTATCAGGAGGTGTGGATACCTGTGTCTCCTAATCAGTCAGAACGTCTCCATGGGTGGTGGATTCCCGCCACCTCGCCCAAAACCGGGGTGCTGCTGTATTTACATGGGAATGGGGAGAATATCGGCGCGAATGTCGAACGGGCAATGGAATTTCACCAATTAGGTTTGGATGTCTTGTTATTTGACTACCGAGGCTATGGTCAAAGTGAGGGCAAGTTTCCCACTGAAACCCAAGTGTACCAAGATGCTCAAGCGGCGTGGGATTATCTGGTGCAGCAACAGGGTATTCCGCCCCAGGATATTGTCGTATATGGTCAATCTCTAGGGGGCGCGATCGCGATCGATTTAGCGGTACGAAATCCCAGCATCCGCCGTTTAATTGTGGAAAGTACATTTACCTCAATGCGGGATATGGTCGATCATCAGAGAATATATGCTATATTTCCGGCTGATTTGCTGCTGACGCAAAAGTTTAACTCGAAAAGCAAAGTTCCTTCTCTTAAAATGCCGATTCTTTTAATTCATGGCACAAATGACCCCGTTGTACCTGCTTACATGAGCCAAGTTTTATTTGATACTATAACAGGTTCAAAAGAACTCTTCCTGGTTCCTGATGCGGATCATGATAATGTGGCTACTGTAGCCGGCAAAGACTATCAGCAAATGATTCAATATTTTATTCAACTCAAACCCAATAATGAACCACATCTTGAGTAGTTATAGCAACCGCCATGGCTGTTAGGACACATCATTTATGTAGAGACGCGCCATGGCGCGTCTCTACAATGGTGCCGAACGTCCTAATCGATGTGTCTATTGCTATATCCTGTTAAAATGAGCAATGATATCGCCTATCTATAACAGTGTGGGGATTCACCTTAAGTTGACACCAATGCACAGACTTCCTCCCCTACACCTAGTGCATTGGTCAAGAAACTGGGTTTCTGGGGATGAAATGCCGATATGAGAGTTGTCGTTCTCACTCCAAACCCGGTTTCTGGGAATACTCAATACGGTTCTCCAAACAACACTAATGAGCAGGTCAGTTCCTTAATCAATTGTGTGGTAATATCGCTTACCGCTAACCCCGCAATAGTACGGCGACGTAAAGAGCGCAAAATGACCATATCCGCTAACTTAGCTACTTTCAAAATCGCCAGCGCCACATCGTCAGCTTTAATCACTTGCACCTCTGATTTTACCTGCCCTCCTGTGATATTCAACATATTGATATACTCGTCTTCAATCGCCGCTATGTCAGAAGGTGTCGTTTTAGTCGGACAAACGTGCAGTAATTTCACCTCCCCTTGATGGGTATCCGCTAGGAGTTGAGCAAACCTCACTGTGCGTATGGTTTGCGGCGAAAAGTTCTTCGCGGGTACCAAAATTTTACGCAGGTTGACAGGTTCATCTAAGAGTCGCATTACCGCAACTGGACAGTGAGATGCCCAAAATACCCGATTAATAATCGTACCAAACAAACGTGCCCGCAATCCTGTATTTTTGCGCAAACTCATGACAATTAAACTGGCATCTTGTTCACGGGCGGTGTGAACAATTCCAGAGGCGATGTCATTCTCAATTCGCAGTATCGGTTTTGCCTCGGCGTCAAATTCTGAACTAACTGTTAGTGCCTTGTTTAAGAGTCGCCGACTTTGGCGCAGGTTAACCTGCATCTGGGGTTCGTCCATGTAGGTATGGGCTGGAGAGATGGACAGGGGTATAATTTGACCGGATTGGTGACGCGCTAGCAGGGCTGCCATTTCCATTAAATACCCCTTGGTTTGACTTTTGCTCACAGGTACGACTATCGTAAACGGAGCTGACTCTTGTTCCTCTATCGGTTTAGAGCGAGGATTTTCCCACCAAAGTTTGGACTGTCTACTTTTTGGACTGGCTTTGGGTAAAGGAAGTTTCGGCGCAAATTTTCCGGTTAATAACGGACCCAGGATTGAGGTGATTAGCATCAAGACAATGACGCTGTTAAAGACGGTTTCCGTGATTAACCCCACCTGCAAGCCAACCAACGCGGCGGCTAGGGTGGCGGCGACTTGGGGGATAGACAGGGACCACATTACGATCATCTCGTCCAAACTGTAATCATAGAGGAATTTTGCGATCGCGGCGGCGAGGAATTTGCTCCCCAGTAATCCCATGACAATTGCTAGGGTTAGCCAAAAACTGGTGGTGAGGCTTTCGATAAACACGGGAATGTCGAGGAGTAATCCCATATCTACAAAGAAAAAGGGGATAAATAAAACACTACCGACAAACTCCACTTTTTCTTTCACGGGTGAGTTTCCCACCACATCATTTACGGCTAAACCTGCCATAAAAGCACCAACAATCTGATCAACTTGAATAATTTCTGCCCCCACCGAAGCCAGAAATACAGCTAGGAGTACGAACAAAAATTGATTACCTTCATCATCTCCCGTCCGCCGAAAATGTTCCTTCCCTACCCAGTCAAAGCCAAATAAAACGATGGCGGTGTAAATTGCTAATGATACCAGTTGCTGGAATAAACTATAGAGAGAAAACTCTCCCGCATTAATCGAAACACAGATGGCTAGGACAAGTAGCGCACTAATATCAGTAAAGATTGTCGCGCCAATAGTAACAATGACTGGTTCTTTCTCAACTAAACCCAACCGTTGGACGATAGGATATCCTAATAGGGTATGGGAGGCAAATAAAGAACCCATCAACAGGGAAGTATTCCAACCAAAACCAAAGAATCGTCCAATCATCATACTGACGATGAGTGGTACGATAAAGGTCATCAATCCAAATACTAAAGACCGATGTTTCTTCTTGCGGAACTGCACCAAGTCAATTTCTAGCCCCGCTACAAACATCAGGTAAATTTTGCCAATATCGGAGAGCAGCTTCATGGTTTCGCTGTCACCATCCAATAGCTGCAATCCATTGGAACCCAAGAGGACTCCTGCTAACAGTAATCCGACTAACCCAGGCAATCCCAGGCGCTCGAACAACGGCGGAATGGTTAAACTGACTAACAGCAGGATAGTAAACGCAACAATTGGACCTTCGGGTAGCCCTGTTTGTAAAAATGTTATCGATTCATTCATTACCTTTTGGCTGAAAAATCGCCACTATTTTATAGATGCAGGTTTTTCAATTCACCAAGTTTTGATAAACCTATTACGTCCGAACTTTTAGCTTATTGAAGACGGATAGGTAAAATTACTTGCTCAGAAAACTGACTAAATTGTTATTGTCTATAGAGGGTTGATGTTATACAAATATTGTAGCCAAAAGGCGCAGCAAAAGAAAAAATTACTACCGAATAGACGTGAATACCGCGATCGCACCTGAGTTATTTGCCCCCCTACCATCCTCCCTCAACCCCGTACAACCTTGGCATTGGCGTCAGCTTCCTCTGGCTAAGCGTAGTGGTTCGCACGTCTTCGAGGCGCTGTTTCTTCATCCCAGAGGAGATTCGACTCAGGGAAACGATTTGACAGCAAATTATCACATTGCTACTCTTTTAGAAAGCCCAGTGACGCCACATAATACCCATCTGGCTCGATATTCGATTTGTGCAGGTTCTCCTCGCTTTGTTGAGAATCAACCTCAACTATGGACACCGCCTGTGGGAAACATTCTACCTTTCCTGCGTCGCCTGCTTCAAGTACAAAAGCCAGAATCACCTGTACCTGCTGAACTTCCCTTTACAGGGGGTTGGTTAGGATGGCTGGGATATGATTTAGCCTGGGAAATTGAGCAACTCCCCCACCTAAACGATGATCCTATGCCTTTCCCCATCGCCTACTGGTATGAACCTGAATCCTTTGCGGTGCTGGATCATCATCAGCAAATTCTCTGGTTAGCGACGACGGATGCTGCTCAACTTGATTCCCTGCAACATCTGCTAGAGGAAGCGGATAGGAAGATAGGAGTAAAGAATACATCCGAACCGGACAAAAGTAATCCCATCACTCCCATTTTCCACAGCTCTCAGCACGATTATATGGCGGCGGTGCAGCAAGCGAAACGATATATTCAAGCTGGGGATATCTTCCAGGCGAATTTGTCGTTACGGTTTGAAGCACATACCGCTTTGGATAGCTGGTCAATTTATCGAGCGTTGCAACAGATTAATCCTTCCCCCTTTGCCAGTTATTGGCAAACGCCGTGGGGGGCAATGATTAGCTGTTCACCCGAACGATTGATTCAGTTATCAGGGAAAAAAGTTGAGACTCGACCGATTGCTGGAACGCGAAAACGTGGCGCTACTTCGACTCAAGATGAGCAGTTAGCCCAAGAGTTAATTGCTAATAAGAAGGAAAGAGCCGAACATATCATGTTAGTTGACTTAGAGCGCAATGATATCGGCAGAGTTTGTGAATGGGGAACTGTACAAGTGAATGAACTTCTTACCATTGAACGCTACAGTCACGTCATGCACTTAGTTAGCAATATTATGGGTACACTCAGCCCTAAGTGTGACCCAATCGACTTGATTCAAGGTGTATTTCCGGGAGGAACCATTACGGGTTGTCCTAAAGTTCGCTGTATGGAAATTATTGAAGAACTCGAACCTGTCAAGCGCAATTTATTTTACGGGTCTTGCGGTTATTTAGATTGGCGAGGAAACCTGGACTTAAATATTTTGATTCGCACGTTGCTGTATAGTAAATCTAGCCATTCTCAAGCTGGAGCAACGGTTTGGGGGCAAGTGGGTGCTGGGATTGTTGCCGACAGTGATCCACAAAAGGAATGGTATGAGTCTCTACAAAAAGCCCAAGCTCAACTCAATGCGCTGAATCTGCAACTGTAGAGATGCGATGCCAGAAGCGTCTGTTAAGCAGGGGTTGTAGGGGCGAGTCGCTGCATAAATGTGGAGGGTAAGAATTAACCTGTCTCGACTCGCCCCAGTCTCAATCGTTAATCTCAGAAAAAACGTAGGGTGGGTTAGGCGGAATTTAAACGGAAGCGATAGCTATTCAATCAACTATCCGCCGTAACCCACCGAGGTTAACTGGGGACTGTATTATTTAAATCATTAAAGAGCTCCCCCACAAACTGATATCAATTAACCAGGGGCTGAGTCGCGATCGCATCGAGTCCCACCGATTTCAATAAGTCTGCCCAAGCCACTTGAAATGAGGAATCCTCTGGATTAGATTGTCTAAGTTGAGCCAGGGTTGTCAGAGTATCAAACCAAATACCATTTGCCCCATACTGGAGAGCCTGTTCTAACAAAGGTTCTTCGTCTAGCTGATTTAATGTTCCATTCGGCTTAATCCGTTTAATCACGCCTTGGACTCCGGGACTATCGGGCGTAACTTGTGCGCCACAAATCATCAGAAACGACCAATGATACGTTTTACCCATTTCTAGCTTGGATGCTTCATCGGGGAGCTTTACGCTGAGAATCCCTGCTTGTTTAGGTATGGGCAAGGTTGTTTCGTAATAATAATCCTCATTTTCGTCCTTAAGCACAAAAAGTGCCTGCTTCGCCGTGGTTTTAGGGACGTAAACAAAAAATGTTGGGCGCTCCGCCACAGTCAATCCTTGGCGAGTCGTGGGCATTACAGGGGTAATCCTTGGGTCAAGTGCCTTGGCGTCTTGAGGACATCCACCATCACGAGTTCCTCCTCCTTGTCTATTGTTGGGTAAGAGTGGCTCACCCGTTGATGGCGGTGTGAAACTTACCGTCACCATCGAGCGACTGGCTAACGTTCTACCCGGCATAACCTCTTGCGCCTGCACGGGTAGCCCCTCAATCGGCAGGATGTTCCACAACAGACTGAGGACAAAGAAGCTAATATAAGTGTAGTAATGTTGCCAAGTCATGAGCATAATCCTCTTGAACAGTAAATGCCTTGGCTAATGACACTATTAATCTTAAACAATTTTGTTTATAATAGCCACTCTTCACCCCTAGATTTTACTCAACCCATAGGAATAAAAATTGAGAAGATTTATGTTGTAATAAGTCTTTCTATGTAAGGTTGATCACAAAAATACATCTAAGTCTGCCCTGCGATAATCCCCATCCGGGATTTTTGATGAACCTGAGCTGCCATCTGCCACGATTTTGAACAAACTATCTCAAAACGAGCTAATTAACGAAAAGTTCGGGTTTTCCCCGTTGATGACTCGCAATAATACTGATTTACTCCCTAGATCGCAAGATTTCAGTTGCACTTGCACCTTAATGAGAATCCTGATTCAGACGGAATGGCTCGGGTCGTCAACTGATTGTACTTCCACAAAGATAGTAGGCATATCGTAACCGGGATTATCCAGCCAGATATCTATCGGGCGACAGAGTTGTTTATCCCTAGGAACTAAAGGGGTGACAAGTTACTTGAAGAGTAGGCAGGGTGTAGGGTGTAGTGCAGCGGGCATGTAACCCATGGAACCTCTCTGTTAATCCAAAACAAAAAAAGTAACGTTTGTTACAGAAATATTTCTTCGGTTAAATATTTTTTTATCAGAGTAAAAAAATAGCTATAAATCTTGATGGACACAGCATCATTTCAACAGGGCGGTAAAAGGGCTGTTCCCTGTTTCCTCCCCTCACTATAAAACTCCCTGTAGCAGATCCTACTTATAACCAATTGCCTACTAAAACAAACGGTGCCCAGTAATATGGATGCTCATATTTAGGATTTTTCAAGATAGAAAGCTGTGCCTGACGCAGAGATTCCGCTTTGCTGTTTTCAGCTTGAGTCAGGTATTGGTAAAACTCAGCCATAAGTTGAGCCGTTGATTCGTCGCGAACTGACCACAGGGTTGCCAGAGTGCTGCGAGCGCCGGAACGTACAGCAACACCTGCTAATCCCAAGGCGGCTCGTTGATCCCCGGTTGCGGTTTGGCAAGCACTGAGAACCAGTAATTCAATCGGTTGGCTATCCTCTCGTTCTCGAACTTGCAGTAGTTGATCCAAATCATTGACATTAACTTGCCCTTCCCAGGTCAAGATAAACGTATCTTCCACCTCGGAACTAAACTGACCATGAGTAGCTAGGTGAACTACGGGGAAAGGAACATCACTAATTTCCTGCTTAAGTGTGGTTGTGGTAAACTCCTGATTGAACAGCATCTCAGACGGTACTTGATCCGAGATTTTTTTCAGTTCCAACTCAACTCCCGGTAAGGCAGAAAACCCCCCACGTTCCTCGCTGAGTCCACCAATTAATGCCTGAAGCCGTTCTCGGTCTAATGCACGCGGTTCTAACAGTTGCAATCCGGGACTAACCGCGACACTATATTTTTCAATGAGATACTGTTCTCCATCATGAAGGGCTGCCATAGGCAGATTTCGCAACGCCCCATCCAGGATAAAGACGAGGGTTTTAATCTCATTGTCGGTTAACTCGGTTTCTATGGGTCGGATCAGCCAGTCATAAATGTCTTGGGAGTAGCGTAACCGTTGTTTGTTTGACAGAACAGGATTGAGGAATTTGCGGAGTTGGACAAAGGCGTTGTTGACTTCTGCTTCCGGTAATTGAGTTTCATAATGGCGCAGGGGTTGTCCCGGCAATGATAGAATCACAGCTAAACGATCGGGCAGAATAATTGGATAAATGACTGCTGCTGTGGGATCAACCTGATCGATTTGCTGGGATTGCGCCTGGGTACAGGTGTTGCGAAAAAAGTTATCTAATTCAGCAAGCTGGAGGGATTCAATCACCTCACGGGCTTTTTGTAGGTTTTTTTGAGACGGATCAGATTTGAGGAGTAATCCCACCAGTTGACGATAGACGGGTTCAACTCGTTCTCGAAAGTAAAATTGTAAATTGGGAATGGCAATCAAATCACTGCGGAGCGATCGCAAGGTTTCCACGGCGACGGTATAAGCGGCGACGGCATCCTTTATATTGCCCTGCTTTTCCAGAATTCGACCCAGTTGCCATTCCCATAAATAGGCAATATCACCAGCATTAATTCCTTGAACTAGACTCAGCGCCTGTTGTGTCAGCTTTTGCGCCTCGGCTAACTGCTGCTTTTGTTCGTAAAGTTTGCCTAACTGCCCAATGGCGTAGGATTCAGCTTTAGCGTCTTGAATCTGTCTAGCTTGTTGAATCGCTTTGGCTAACAATTGTGCGATCGCACTGTTCGTAGTCAGCGCTTTAGCGCTTCCGGTTTCTGGGGTAACATTATCGGTTAAACCCGCCCCTACCAATTGACATCCAGACGTGCCATGGCACGTCTCTACATCACTTCCCATCCGCATCAGGCTATCTGCAAAATTTACCTGAGCATAAACCGCCGCCCGACTAGGGGATAGGGTAGCGAGGCGAACGTGGATTTGCGGTAATAGTGCGATCGCCGTCTCGTTCTGTTCACTATCAATCAACAGACTCAGTTGGTTCAATTGAGCCTTGATTTGGATCAGCGAATTGCTTGCATTTTTAGCTGCTTTCTGGTAATAATCTAAAGCCTTGTCATCCTCTTGTAAATCTCTCGCCACATTCCCTAAACTCAACAGAATCGCACTGGTATCGGGAGTTGGGTTAAGATTTTGAGCGATCGCTAAACTTTGGGTTAAAAGGGTTTGGGACGTTTTGGGATCACCCAACTCTTGCAGAGCAATTCCTAAACTCTGCAACCCTTGAACTTTTAGCAGGGAGTCAGGTTGAGCTTGGAGGTGTTGATTTGCCTGTTCTAGGCGGGTTTGCGCCCGTCGATAGAGTCCCAAAGTTTGCAAGGCTTGGGCTTGGTTAATTTGACTTCCCAGTTTTCCGGTTTCATCACCTGCACGGCTGTAAGCGTCGCTGGCTTGTTTCCAGGTTTCTAAGGCGGCTTCAGCTTGTCCTTTGGTGAGTTGCAGGCGTCCCTGCGTATTCAAGGCTTGACCCAGAATCGCCAAACCCCCTGATTCCCAATTGTCTTGGTGTTGCAACAGATCAAGACTTTGGCTAATCGCTTGTTCTGCGTCCTGGACTTGTCCCAAATTTTGATAGGCTAACGAGAGATAACTTAAACTTAGGGCTTGATTTAGGCGATCGCGCTTTGCTTCATACTCTTGGGCGGCTTGTTGCCAAAATTGAGCCGCCTCAGCAAAACGTCCCGCTTCAAAGGCGGCAATTCCTTGTTCTAAGGGGGTTGGGGAATTGGCAATTTTGGCGTTTGGGGGTTGGCGTTTTAAGTGGTTGCTAATATCCCCAAGGTATAAGATTTTATCGGTTTGGGCAATAGCCACACGTCCTTCTGCCCTCTGCCCGGTTGGTGAGCCTGTCGAACCACTGCCCTCTACCTTGTCTCCACTAAGGTGTAAAGATTCAACCGGATATGAGATTGCAGGCAATACCGTGGTGACGAGAAACAGGGTTAGCCCAAACAGTATCACAATGGAAGCATACTGTCTCAAACTAGACCGAATCTTTAGCCGAAAAATTTGACTAGCCCACTTCATAGTTTGACCTGATTTTGATAGTTAACGGTATCTAGAGGGAGTGTTGAGCGTTGATCCTTTGCTCAAAGGAACCTGGTTTTGAGACAAGTAGGGGCGGGCGCGAGGAAATTACGTTTCGCTATTGATCATAACGTTTGTACAAAACCCGCCCTGACTTAATTTGCAGTATTGACACTTCGCTCAAGGGTTTTTGAGTTCATGTCATATAAGTTCGCATCGAAATTATGTTTTTTTAACGCAGAGGGACGCCGAGGTTTACGCAGAGGGGCGCAGAGTTTTTTTGCTTGATCTGAGTTCCTCCCAAGAATTAAAAAGAACAAGTTTGTGGTTTATATCGAGGACGTTGGGGAGAAGCTTCCGGTAAATTAGCTACCAATTCAACTTGACCTTTTTCATTGACAATCCAGCCTTGTGCTTCAATAATTTGAGGTTGAGGATTGGGTCGGGAAAAGTGGAAATTGTTTTCTGTTTTAGCGACAGACGATGGGGAAGACGCCACCGATAAATTGCGTACATCTGACCACACTGTCTCACTGGTAAGGGGTTGAGTTGGGTTGGCAGGTAAGCCACCGCGCCCCGTTATGGCAAAGTAATTCCCTTCATTAGCAGCACAGCCAAGAGCAATAAGTGTGCTGGTATCTGTGAAATTTTCGGGGAACTCAACTAATCCTTGAGAGGGGTCAATACCCTGGATCACAATATTCACAGTACCACTAAACTCAGGACCCAATTCAGAGGTGGCTGTAATATCACTTTCTGGTGTCAATTTCTCCCGAAACTCCGTGCCAAAAATACCTTGAGCCGTAACACTAACTCGTCCCCCTCGACCTTGTTGAGCATTCGCCGTAATATCGCTATTTTCGTAAGCAACTAAGGTATCGGTGATGATGGTAATATTACCCCCATCTGTATTTCCAGCATCGGTGGTAATCTGACTCTCTTGAGTCATCAGCAAGCTTTGAGTTTTTAGGGATAAGTTACCCCCTTGACCCGAATCAGTTGCCGCATTAATCCTTCCCTGATTATTCAATTGAATCAAATCAGCAACAATTTCTAATGTCCCCGCATTCCCTGAACCAAGACTATTCACGGCAACTTCTGCGCCATCTCGGATGATGAGTTGACCTGCATTTACCTCTAAAACACCCGCGTCCCCAGTGGCTTGCAAGGCGGGAAAGTCAGCACGTCCGGAGGAAGAGACTAAACTACTGGGAATTTCGACAGTGACTCCTCCCCCTGTAGAAATTCCTGTACCGACGAGTTCCAGCTTATCGGAGACATTAACCGTTAATGTGCCTCCATCTCCCGCACTCAGAGTCGTAGTTGAGATATTACCGCCATTGCGAATGATCAGATTACGGGTAGAAACGGTGACATCCCCGGCTGGCGCTCCACTAAAACTGGTGGTTCCCGGACCACTAATAAACCGAGAATCTGGGGATACACCGTCAATTTCAATAAAATCAGTTGCATTGATGACAACATCTCCAGCTGGACCCCCCACCGGAATTAACCCCAATCCTGTTAATGCACCCGTCTGATTTCCTACTTGCGCCCCTTCGCGCATAGTCATCTGGCGTGTATTCACGGTGATGTCGCCGCCTGTCCCTGTACCAAAAATACTGTTAGCAAAAATTCCCGTGGGAGCTAGGGCGCCAATGGGCGTGCTGTCCATTTGCACAGACTCAGAGGCGTTGACTTGCAAACTTCCCCCATCCCCTTGAGCCAAGGTAATCGTTTGCAGGAGTCCTCCATTTTTTAGGGTTAGGTGTTGCGTATTTAATCTGAGATTCCCTGCATCACCTGTGGTTCCTTGAAACGCCCCGGTGACAAAGGCAGAACCGGATATTTCAACGGACTCAGAAGCGTTGACTAAGACATCTCCCCCTCTCCCAGCACCCCCTGTTGGTGTAGACGCGATCGCGCCATTCCGCATCACTAACCGACGGGTGTCAATGGTTAAACGGCCGGCTGAGGCTGATGCACTATTTCCTTGAGTACCCGCTAAAAGTCCGCCTCCGACAAATCCTTCTATATCGGACACTTGTAAGGGTGGGGGGGGTAAACCTAATGCCTTTAATAGTTCTGATAGTTCGGGTGTCAATGATTCGGGTGTGGCTAACGCCCTTAAGATAACGCTGAGTTGCAAAGCCTCAAATCCCGAACCACTCAGTTCTACAGCCTCTGAAGCTCGAATCGTCAAATCTCCCCCTGTCCCGCTACCAAAGGTTGAGGCGGAGACTAATCCTCGACCCTGCACCCGCAGTTGTCCTGTGTTAATGGTTAAATCTCCCCCTGATCCAGTACCGACTGTATTTGCCTTAATGCTACTGAGAACTAAATCACCATCGGGTGTAGGTGCAGCGCCGATGACTTCGACCAACTCAGCCGCGTTTATCGTTAAATTAGCTCCAGGTTGAGATCCTTGAGTAATGGACTTAATTTCTGACCCATCGCGGACGGAAACTTGTCGTCCTTGCACCAGAATTTCGCCCCCACCTTCACCACTGGTATCGACGGTGGCTTGTTCTATCAGTTGAATCGTGCCTAATGTCGAACTTGTAGCATTGGGGAACGAGGATTGGGGAGAATTGAGGTTCCACTCCCCATTAAAAACAGAACCCAGTTCAATTTTTCCCCCAGGTGCGGTAAGATTACTCCCTGCTAACTCCACATCTCCACCAATTAGGGACAAGGTTTGACCGGATTTCACAGATAGTCCAACGATGGATTGATTGACAATCGTGCCGGGATTGGTTCCAAATTGCAAACCAATGGGAACGTTAATGGTGAGTAGAGGAGATGGGGGTTGAGGATTTGTGGCGCTGAATTCCAGTCCATTCTCAAAAATAACGCTATCTGCTGTTGTGGCTCGAAATGCACCGGACACATCTAATTGAGCATTCTCGCCAAAAAAGATACCATTGGGATTCAGCAGAATCAGGTTCGCTGATCCATCGACGCCTAAGGTTCCTAGAATAGTTGTCAGGTTTTCACCAGTGACGCGAGTGAAAATGGTTTCAATCCCGCTAGGGTTGGCGAAATAAACTCGTTGTCCATCTCCCACATTGAACGTCTCAAAGCTGTGGAACAGGTGAGAATCACGGGAGACGCCGCCTCGAATCAGAATATCTGCCGGGGGACTTCCGGTGTCTAATCTTGACCTGTCAAGACCCAAAGTAGCATCAGGAGTAATTTGCGCGATCGCAGGCTGAGTTAAAACAACGCCAATCCAACATCCCCAGATGCTTGTTGCGGTCAATACCATTCGAGGGACGCTAATGCGATCGCGGCTTTTCTGATTCGGGTTTCGTGCCACCGCACCATTACATTCCAAGTAACACCAAACAAGTTATCGCTGCATTTAGCTTATCCGGCGAGAAGTTCCCCACGCTCTAATCTTCGATTGAGCGTGGGATGAATCGCCAGTTTATTATTGACAACTTGCTTGTTGTAAGCTTATATTAATTCGCTTGCGATAAGCAAGAAGTGGGGCTGGGCGTATTCCCCACTATAAAACGCCGGAAGCGTCGTTCTGAAACGGCGACAAAGGAAGCCTACAACCGTACCCGTAGGGTCGGTGTAGGAGGACGTCACCTACAATAGCATCTTTCTAGAGGCAGATGCTAAAGACTAGAATAGGGGCACGACATCATATCGTGTCTCTACAAATAGTGATACCCCTGCATCCCTGATCGCGGCGGTCAATTTATCTGCGACTTTGGCGTAGCGCGGCTAGCTGCTGTATTTGTCGGCTTTGCTGCTCCATTTGCATCGAGAGAGTATCACAGACCAAATCGCACAATTCAAACAGAAACGGGTTGGCTATTTTATAGTAGACACAAACCCCTTGCTGTTCACGGGACACGATTCCCGCTTGGTTGAGTATTTTGAGGTGCTTCGATACGTTAGCTTGTCCCAATCCGGTTTCTTCAATAATCTCTGTGACGTTCTTTGCACCTGCTTTCAAGCAGCAGACAATCTGTAGCCGACTGACTTCCGAGAGTACCTTGAAAAAATCTGCCATCAAGGTCAACGCTACAGGAGAGAGTTGGGAGATGCCGCAATCGGATACTGAAGTGGCTTTCTTGGTCTTGGATTTGGTCGCTGTGCGATTAGGCATAAGGGGTAATGCTGTGCGGTTCGGTGTTATTTACTGATTAGTCATATTATTACATACCATCATATACATTGTCTTCGCTGTCATGGCGAGAGAACCGACTGTAGGGGCGGGTTTTACCGATAGCTGATGCCACAAACTGATACCTTGACTAAACCCCGAACGCCGACATTGTTGTGGGATGGGCTTCCGCCAATGTGCGTTTCCTGAAAACCGGGATTACACCGCCGGGAGTGTTTATAAGAAATTAGCTAGCTTGAAAGAAGCACACCCATGTCGATGGATAAATTATCTGAGATTTGTGGGGCGGAAGTGGTTGATTTTCGGTCAAAGACCAAATGTTGTGGTAGACCGATTCTGGTTCCTCAGGAAAAGGTGGCGTTTGAACTGACGAAGCGTCTGTTAGATGAGGCAAAATCATTGGGGGCAGATTGTATGGTGTTCGCTTGTCCTTTGTGTGCTAATAATTTAGAACTGAGACAGCCGGATATTGAGAAGGCGTACAATGTTTCCGATAAGCTGCCCATTCTTTATATCACGGAAATTATTGGCTTGGCGTTATGGATTAAGCCGGGAAAACTGGGGATTAATAAGCTCGTTGTTTCACCTAAACTGGTTTTGGCTAAATTGGGATTCTGACCGGATAACTATTGAATGGGGCGCAAAAATGTGTGCCCCTACGGTTGGGAAGATGTAATTGTCATCCATCACATTAGGTTTATCATGCTACTATAGCGATTGTTAGCTCTCTACAGAATTGTTAGTGCTATATCTGTGTCACAGAACTTAATTGGAATGCCGCTTCTGTTGTTAATGACACCATCGAGTTTCAGCACATCCTCGTCTACAGAGATAAGAACTTCAGCATTAAAGTTAATCGCACTTGCAACATGAAGTGCGTCAGCCGCCCGTATACCCCTAATATGCAAATCCACGTTGTTTAACTGTGCTTCAACTGTCGAAGCTGTCAAATCAAGTACACTAATGCCAAAGAATCTGATGGCGGTCACAGTTTGCGGTACAATAGAGCGGGCTGCAAGCACTCGAAGTGTATTTGCGTTAGCCATTCCTTTGGCAACTGATGTAAGCTGCTTGAACAAAGCTTCTTCGACTTCGTAGTACGTCAGGCTTGAGGTAGCGCCTGTGTGTGAAGACGCGATCAACTTGAGAACGTTTTCAGAGTCTTTAGATAAAACCTCTGGTGTACGACCACGGCGGTTTGCCGCTCGTAAGGTTTCACCAGCCATTGCTTGTGGACTGAGGTAATCAATAAAAACACCCGTATCGATATAAACCTTCACGCCTTACTTCCAAGTTGAGAGAGGAGTTGTTCAGGTGTAACGACCTGGGGTTTACAGCTCAAGCGCGAACTTAATGCTTTTAATGCCAAATCGTAAGTCACCAAGTAATCGCATTCAACTGCGCTACTAAGCATCAAAATATCATTTGAATGAGGTATTTTGTTGCGAAGATCTACAGCGTATTTAAGATACTCATCAGCCTTGTCAAGATTTATAGGTAATACCCTGAATTGTTGTTGTACTACATTAAGTATTTCAGGATGTTTGCGAGTCTCGGCGATAAATAATAGCTCTTGAAGGACTATTGGGTTGATGGCAAGATGGACTTTCTTAAGTATTTCGTCAGAAAATAGATGAGAACTAGAGGATTCACCACGCAGGTAAGCCGCCACAACATTTGTGTCTATAAACACCAAAGGTATTCCGTTAGATTTTTGTTCTTGATCATTTTTGGAAAAATCGGTTTTTGGAGAGAGTTTTTTAAGGGGATGGGGAGTCATAATAACTGAATATAGATTCATTGTAATTATTATAGAACAATCCCGCGTTAAACGGAGCAACCTGAATGTCTAAATAGACTGAGGATAAATTCATGAGTATAGATAAATTTCTCATTCAAGGGAGCAATCTGAAGGTTCAGGCTGGATAAAATCTGTTTGATGTCCTCTTCGGTTACTCCCAGATCTGCTTGGCACTCTTTCGCCATTTCGATTATGGCTTGCAGCGGGGGTGAGATGATGGTTTTGAGGGAGGTTGTAGCTGAAACCTTGGAGGAGTGATAGAATCGAGGCATGAATTCAATGGCTTTTTATGTCTAATCCTGAATGATTAGTTCAAGTTATATAAATAAAACCTGAGAAAAATCGTTACCTAAAGCTATGTCTGCAAAAGATATCTTTCATCCCATTGTCCGTTCAGCACTGGAAAAGGAAGGGTGGACAATTAATCACGATCCTCTGTATCTTAAAGTAAATGAAGATAAGCTGTATGTGGATTTAGAGGCTGAGAATAATTTATTAGGAGCCGAGAGGTACGAACAGAAAATAGCAGTAGAAATTAAAAGTTTTTTAGGTCTTTCACTGATTAATGATTTTCACGAAGCGATGGGGCAAGCCTGGAACTATAAAGTAGTATGAGAAGAAAAAGAACCCAATATAATTCTTTACCTAGCTGTTCCAGAAGATATTTATGAAGAGTTTTTTACTCGGCGTTTAGCTCAACTATCAGTAACCCGAATGGAATTAAACTTGCTGATATTTAATCCTGTTAGAGAGGAGATTATAGCATGGAAATAGAGAACTATAGAAAACTTATTCAGTCAATCGTCGAAAAACATGCTGACGACAATACTGATGATCGGGAAGTAGAGACTCAAATTGCTTTCGATCTAAAGCGCGATCGCTATCTTATGTTTCATGTCGGGTGGCGTGGAGAAAGACGAGTTTTTGGATGTGTTATTCACATCGAAATTAAGCAGGGGAAAATTTGGATTCAACGAGATGGAACTGAGGTAGGGATAGCCAATGAGTTAATTGAAGCCGGAGTGCCTAAGTCGGATATCGTGCTAGGATACAGATCGCCTTATATGCGTCAGTTTACCGAGTTGGCGGTGGGGTAGTTATGAAGTTAGAGAGCCGAAAACACCATTCTCAACTGGGCGGCTGAAACCACAGCTACACAAACAAAACCTGCCAGAGTTTACTTTTGAGCGAAGCGAAGGGCAGGTTTCTACATCCCTTTGCTATGAGTTAGCGACATTCATCTGAAGCTGATTTAAACCGACTCCACAATAACCCAGCGAAAAGTAAACCTAAAGCCGTCCAGGTAGCAGGTTCAGGTACAGATTCTGTATCCTTCAGTTTGGCTGAAAAGCTAAGATTATCAATTGTAATTTCGGGTGTTGCAATTAAAGAATCTGGGACATTGATAACTGCCAAAGTAGTCGTTTGGAAAGGTTCATCTTCAATTATTCCAAAGAAGCCGTTATTCCCTGGGATTGTCATGTAATCAGAACCTGTCGAAACAGCAAAACTGGCGAACGACTGAGAGAAATCAAAACCGAAACCGAAAATTGGAGAGCGAAAATCAATTTCGCTAGGAGGTGCTACAAAAGGAGCAAAATTTTGAGTAACAAAAAGCGTAAACTTTCCTGAAAAAACCTCTAACTCATCAGAGTTTTGACTCACAGCAATATCTATTAAGCCAAGGTCTACAGGATTGGAGGGCAAGATATACCGACCACTTGGGGATGATTCAAAGTTTTCCGTGATAATCGTACCAGGGACAAAATTGGCTTCCCACTCGCTACGGTTCGTAAAAACTATCGCCTGAGCATCCCTCATGGGCATCGCCAAGGCGGTCAAGCCAACCAAACCACTGGCGGTACTTATCAATAATTGTTTCATGAGGCTAGACATCATTGTTCCCTCTCTTTAAAATCTATAAAAATAAAATCTATCCTTACTACTAACATGATTTCCACTGTTATGACGCTGTCAGCTCAAACCTTTCATCAAGTCTTCATCAAATCTTGATTAAGCTTTTATTGAATCTTCATTAAAATTTGTGATTGATTAGCTTTACAAAGAATGCTGAACTTACATTAATCTTTGTCAACTAAAATGAATTTATATCAAGGACGTTCGATTTGGTCTGTTTCATGGTTTTGGCTTGGGATAGCCAGCGTACTCTTCTTATCACTATCTCTACGTTTTTGGAAAATTAGTCAATTTAACACCTTAGTATTTGATGAAGTTTATATTGCTAAATTTGCCAACAACTATCTAACCCATACTCCTTTTTGGCATAGTCATCCGCCGCTAGGGAAATACTTGATTGCGATTGGCATCTGGATTGCTAGCCTCAATCCCTTTGGCTACGATTCGCTTAATAGTCTAACGGGTTCTATACTTTCTCCTTTTAGTTACCGTTGGCTAAATGCTCTCATCGGTTCTCTTATACCGTTAGTAATAGCAGGCATTGCCTATCAATTAAGTCATCGTCGCAGCTATGCTTTAATTGCAGGTCTCTTGGCTGCTGCTGATGGGCTGTTGCTAGTAGAATCTCGCTATGCCTTACTTAACATCTATCTACTGTTCTTCGGACTCTTGGGTCAATGGTTATTTTTATTAGCACTGGATAATCAACCCGGACGGCGTGGATTTTTCCTGACCCTATCAGGTGCATGTTTTGGCGCATCAACTGCTGTCAAGTGGAGTGGTTTAGGATTCCTTGTGGGTATCTATCTCGTTTGGATTTCTGCTTGGGTAATACGCTGGCTGCAATCGTTTCGTTCTATAGCTACCTACTCATCTTCAGCTAGCAATCCGTCTGCTACCATTATGCGTCATGGAGCAAGCACTTACACACCCCTGCAAAACTTGACACAGCTTAAGCTTTCTCATTTGCTATTTGATTTGGGTGCTATCCCAGCGCTGGTTTATCGCTTAGCGTGGATTCCCCACTTACAGCTCAACCCAGAGTTGAATTTTTGGACATTGCAGAAGTTAATCTTAGTTGGTCACCAACAGGTTGGTAGTGGTTCTGAAGTTCATCCCTACTGCTCTTTGTGGTACACCTGGCCTTGGATGATTCGCCCGGTAGCGTACTTTTACTATATCGCAAGTGATATAGCTGAACCAGTCCCTTCTTTGGGTCCACCCCTACCTGGCAATGCTGGGACAGTAATTTATGCTGTCAATGGAATGGGAAATCCAGTTTTATGGTGGCTATCAACAGCTACTATTTTATTTTTGCTAGGGATTTTGGCTAAACGCATTTGCTTGGAGGTAACAGTAGTGATCTCCAAAAGCTTGGCAGTTCAGCAATCAATTTCTTTTACAGGAATTGATTGTTGGATTGGGCTTTACTTAGTTTTGAATTATACTGCAAATTACCTTCCTTGGATGAAAGTGACACGCTGCACTTTTCTATACCACTACATAGGGGCTTCTATCTTTGCGTTTTTGGCGATCGCTTGGATGGTGGATCTATGGCTGAGAAGCAACCAACCTAGGCTGCAAGCCCTAGGGGTTACTGTGATCTTTTTGATTCTGCTAGCTTTTATATTTTGGTTACCTGTATATTTAGGTCTTCCCTTATCTTCAGAAAATTTTCTGAGTCGAATGTGGTTCCGTTCCTGGATTTAGATCAGTCAGTTGTAGGTTGGGTTGACGCAGGAAACCCAACAGAATATCAGCGTCAAGCCCTTACTACGAACCCAATTATTACCATCAATTTAGGCGTGTCACACCATTAGGAACTACAACTTGATATTAAGCAGTCGGGCGCAGCGATTGACTCGGCTGCAGTCTGGGTTGTTTGAGTGGCGTTGATATTAATTTCCTGCTACTAGCCGCCTGCCGCTGCCGCAAATCATCGCAAATTGCTTTTAAATCATAGTTAAAGGACTTAGCGTGTTCTTCTCGCATTTTATAAATCTCTTCCAAAACTTCATCCTTCCACATATTTACTCTCCCATGAGTTCATAAGGTGTACAAATAGTCGGCAATTCGTATCCCATATCAATGCTAATCTGGGCTAACTTTTTTTGAATTTGATCATTGGCAATATGTCTACAATTCCAAGTTAACAAATAATCCAAACTGTAAACTGTAGCTGCTGCAATATGAAGCGCATCATCAGCCGCTTTAGATGGAAGATTGCTTTTGGCGAGAAATTGCATGGCTAGATTTTGGACAGCTTCATTAACTTCAAGCAAAGGGAAGTCCCGCAACATCTCAAGGCGCTTGCTTGCTATCTCTGAATCACCCCGCGCCACCTCATCCAAAACCACTTGGGAAATATAGAGGGTCACCTGAACAGTCTTTTCACAATAGTAAACCCAATGACTCCCATCCGTTAGATGATGTGCAAGTTGTGATTTCTGGGGGAATGGGAAAGAAATTGGTGAGCCGTCTAAAACAGAAGGGAATTGAACCGATTATTACTAAAGAAACGGATCTAGATAAAGCGGTTGACGCCTATCTTAATGGGTCTTTGGTCAGAGAAGATAGCGAATGTCATGATCATAAACATGATCATCAACACCGCCATCAACACCGTCACGGAAGTGAAACGTAAGTGAGACTTAGAACGGAAACCGTAGGGGCGCATGGCGTGCGCCCGATTCAATGGTAAAAATTCCACCATTTTAGCTGTGCCACGCCAGTAGCAACGGGAGATGAATTTTAAACAGTGGTAAAATAGACGAGGAGCCAATCCAATTAATTACTGTAGCCGCTTCTCTTGATTTTAATACAGTGGTAGAAACCGCCGTAGATAAACTTTATTACTTGTTAGAATTAGAACGATGCGTTTTTCGATTATATGTACCAGAAGCCATTCCTCCAGTAGCAGAAGTTATCGCTGAAGCCAAGCAAGCTGAGTTATAGCGCTTCGCGCTGGTATATTTACAAATTCAGAAATGGATGCTTGATCAGGTGAGCTTTAGAACATTTGTACTGTAACTACGCGAGAGCGAACTGCTATATCTTCCTTAAATTGACGATGTTTTGGAACTGGTACAGCTTTATCAGCAATCCTATCCCAATTCCACACCCATGATTCAAGAAAAATTACAGCAACTGGATTGGGAGTTTATTCAGCGAGACTTTCCTAAATTACTGGACTCGATCAAAAGCGGAGCCGAGCGCATTCGTAAAATTGTACAATCATTACGGAATTTTTCGCGACTCGACGAAGCGGAGATGAAAGCCGTTGATTTGCATGAAGG
Source organism: Coleofasciculus sp. F4-SAH-05 (assembly GCF_040222985.1). NCBI lineage: Bacteria > Bacillati > Cyanobacteriota > Cyanophyceae > Coleofasciculales > Coleofasciculaceae > Coleofasciculus > Coleofasciculus sp. F4-SAH-05. Next base: position 1,037 of record NZ_JAVKBY010000279.1, on the reverse strand, counting down.
AAGAAGGAATTGATAATACTCTATTAATTCTTGAAAACCGCTTACAAGCTAATCCCAACCGTACCGCTATCCAGGTAGTTAAAGACTATGATGATTTGCCATTAGTTGAGTGCTATGCTGGAGAAATCAATCAAGTGTTTATGAATCTGCTAATTAATGCGATTGATGCTTTAGAATCAGCTTTTGTGAAGCAGTCAAGGATTGAGATTTTGACTCAACGATTAGACGATGAAACTGTGGCGATTCGCGTTCGGGATAATGGTTTAGGTATACCAGGGGAACTAAAATCACGAGTGTTTGAACCGTTTTTTACTACCAAACCTGTGGGCAAGGGAACGGGATTAGGATTATCGATTAGTTATAAAATTGTCGAGAAACATCGCGGCACTCTCGACTATCGTTCCCAACTGGGGAAAGGCACTGAGTTTGTGGTGAAACTGCCGCGATCGCAGAAAAAGTCCTAAATTCAATGATAGAGTACCAGATGCAGACTCAAAAAAACGCCTGTCAGCTTACCGTTTTAGTCGAAAATACAGCTTATGGTCGGGGATTGTTAGGAGAACATGGGCTGTCTTATCTCATTGAAACCGACTCCCAGCGGGTTTTATTTGATACAGGGCAGGGGTTAACATTGCGTCACAATGCTCAACAGTTGGGAATTTCACTACAAAATTTAGATGCGGTTGCCCTTAGTCATGGTCATTATGATCATACGGGCGGTTTAATCACCGTATTAGAAGACTGTAAAATTGCGAAACTCTTCCTGCATCCGGCGGCGCTACAACCCAAGTTTAGTCCCAGAGGGAATATTGGCTCTCCGATTCAAGATGCAGATAGGCTCAAACAGGCGATTGATCAGTTAGTTTGGACAGATAAACCTACAGAAGTTATCCCTGGTATACAGCGCTTTGCGCTATATCATAGTACAATTGATGAACAGAGATTAAGGCGTTGGATAGCCAATGAAAGCATATTCAGTAGATTTCAGAGAAAAAATAGTCAAAGCTCATTTAGTAGAAAAAAGCTCAATTAGACAT
>NZ_JAVKBY010000278.1:0-10545 GCF_040222985.1 Coleofasciculus sp. F4-SAH-05 | reverse complement strand
ACCCGGTTATATTGCCGATCGCGATGCTGAGGAAACCGTAGACAATCCAGCCGTAACACCGCAAATGCCCAATGATCCCAGTGATGACCGAGGAGATTTAAGGCGGGATTGACACGAGAGAAAAAAAATTCAGCCGTTCATAATCTGGGCTGAGGCGATCGCAAAAGTTGGGCAAGGGGAATCCGCGATCGCATCTTTGCTTCTCTCTCCTAAATATGATCGCACTTTCAATACAACCATATTGGGGAAATAGTGGGTTGAGATCTCCCTAAATCTCCCTTAAAAAGGGGGCTGGAGGGGATCTGCCGCTATTAGCTGGGAAGTTCGATCTCCTGACCCTGAAAAATATCGGGTCTTCCGTACTTGTGGTGATAATGCAAGCTTACTCTCTTGCCTGTAACTGCATTAGGGAATGAAAATTCGCCTTGAACCTCGATAGTCTTCAATGTCAACGATGATATCGACCAAGCGATTAACGCAACGATCCCGATACTCCGGTTCAACAAGCAACCGATCAATATTTCCTATTGTGATGACAGGCAACGATATTGGGGTACTCTCTTCGCGTATCACTTGTTCCAACGAGTCTTTTCCTTTCATGCTTCGGTTAGCAGTGAGTAAAATCATCTCGTTAGCTTGGGCACATTGCCAAACCACGCGATCGCTACTACTAACTTCTAACCCTACCTCTTCAAAGAGAATAAAGTGAATGGAAATTAGTTCAAGCCAACCACTTGCAGCAAGACGACCTGCAAGGAGTACAGAGTGTCCACGTAAATTATGATCAACCAGAATGTTCATGCTTGCGATTCAAGCTTGGCTCGTTCTACTTGAAGCTTTGCCCGAATTGCTTCTGTGCCTGGTCTTGGGGGTTTTGCAACAATGTGAGCAATACGATCACGATTTTGCTGTTCATAGTACTGTCGCAATTCTTCAGCTTCTTTGAGAATGGTTTGGTATTCTGCTTCAACTTCAGTCCAATGGGAATCTATGTAAGATAGCGCAGAACTTAGCTGTTCATCTGTAAGACTCAGCATGGCACGGATGAACTTTGGTGGGTATTGCTCTGTAACATAGTCCATCACGTCATATAAAGTAACACGGGTTCCTGAGATCGTTAGTCCCCTCTCTGTACGAATGATAGCCGCTTGCCCATTAGAATCCGAAATCATATCCATAACTCTGGAACAGCTATAGCAATCCTAAATAGGATGCAACAAGCAAAAAGCTCGAAAGCCAGGTATAGCAAGGGTTTCATTTTTGAAAATTGCCACAACCTAAATAAGATTGCTATATGTCTATATTACCTCGCTAAAAAAACTGGTGGGCATACAGATTTCACCATAATGTTTACAAATGGATTGTGGGGTTGGGCAATTCATATCGTTGGGTACGATACATCCAATAATTCAGGGTTGAGAAGATAATCAGTGATATGAAACTCGAATAAATGACAATTGGACTTAAGGGAATCAGCAGAATCGAGGAAACCATCTCAATAACGATGAGTCCAATCAAAGTATTGGCAATGGTTTGACGATGTAAGCGACTGCAAAACATGGCACCGAGGGGAGCGCCAACAACAACAACGGGAATGGCGGCTAGCCAGTAACTCTGTGCTGGATTGGTAAAGTCTTTGAAGACGAAAACCTGTAAGGCAAATCCCGCTACAGCATTAATTGCCATGAGAATGACAGAGGTGGGTGTTGCGACTTTTTCACTGAGGCGAAATAGGAGTACCATGACGGAAAAGGTAAAGATGTCGATGCCATTCCCGACTAAACCACTCATGATTCCACCTAGGAATCCGGCGATGAATAAGACACTTTGTTCTTTAATTGTCCAGATAGGAAGGGTTAAATGGCAGGTTCTGATTCCTTGATTCAGGGTAAATAAGGTAACGGCGAAACTGGTGAGAATTGCTGTGAAAACCATTTTCAGCACCGGTGCAGGTAATATTGGCGCGAGAAAACCAGCACCGAGAAAAATGCCGAGGAAACCACCGAGACTTCCCCAAAGGATGATCCGCCACTCGACGCGAATTCGGGTGAAGCAAATGGCGATTGTCGCTGCACTCATGCCAACACTTTGAATGGCGAGGGAAAATATTCTGGCGTCGTGGGGGGAAATATGCAGGAGTTTGGTAAAGACTGGAAATGCCACTGCGCCGCCACCGAGACTGGTTCCGCCTGCAATCATGGAACCAAACATCATGGTTATGGCGATTTGCCAATGGTTGATCAAATGGGTGAAAGCCTGATTGGGAGTGAGTATGGTTAGCCATGTTGTCCAAACTGCGATCGCAATTAGCCCAACAGTTGTTTGTTTATTCGTCATTTGTCAAAACACTGATTTAACAGATTTATTGGAGAGATTGGGGTAGGGAGGTGAGAGCTTATTCATACACTGATTACACAGAAAAGTTGGTTCTCTCATCTTGAGAGGATGATTAGGATTTTCTAGGAGATTATTTCGTCCTTTGTCATTCTGCTATTTTATGTTGAACGATAGAGTTCTAAGGCTTCTTTGAGCGCCGTGGGTACGGGGATGGGTACGAGTTTGTCTCCCTCTCGTCGCATTGAGGCGGTTTGTTGTTGGCCTTTGGCAATAAGTTGTTCGCCTTTGTCGGTAATTCGCCAATATTCAAACAGCATGGTAATTCGATTTTGAGTCATTGAATCGAGGCGCATACGGATGGCTACGGTGTCGAAGGCGTAAAGTTCACTGAAGTATTCACAGGAAACTCTGACAACTAGGTTGGTTTCTTCAAAGCTGACGATGTGTTGGTATTCATAAGTTCGCATGGTTGGATGTTAGGGGAGATGATGTTTTTTTAACGCAGAGGGGCGCAGAGGTTTACGCAGAGGGCGCAGAGGGTTTTTGTGAGGTTTGAGTCAGGATTCATCCATTGTAAATAGTAGATACTATCTCCTGATTGGGGATGGGTTGCCAATGATTAATTGAGCGATCGCGCTTTTCCAAATTCTGGGATGTTGAGTTATCGGTTGGTTGGAGTAATACGGCGAAGATTAAGGGTTGCTCTATGTCTCGTAAATAGAGAATAAAAGTGGCGATCGCGCTTTTCCCAGATTCTAGCCAAACTTCCCCAGCCGTAGGGGTTTCCAGGAATACTAGGGGGGAGTTTACCATGGCACCCGCTTTCTTTAAGCATTCACTGGCACTCCAAATTCGGGTGGCGGTAATATCTAGGGATGCTTGGGTTTCTTTGGCGATCGCACGCGCTAGATTAAATCGCTCTTTTCCGAGTAAATCTTGCCATACATCGGTGTCCCGAGGGACAACGGGTTCGATATCGCAACCAATGGGATTTAAACTGGCACAAGCTAGGGTGATATTCCCGGCGTGGGTTATGGATATTGCTTGATTTCCGTTGATGTCTGGTTTACCATCAGGACGCCGCATCACTGTTGTTTGAATGAGTTGTTGAATGGCGCGATCGCTCTTCTGTTGACGCTTCAGTTTAGCATCTTCTAGTACGGCGATGTTTAGGGAAATGTTGGGGATTTGTTCTTTGATTCGACGCTCAATATAGGGAGATAATAGGGGCGCTACCCAGGTATCGGGTGTCACTGGATGCACGGCTTTTAGCTTTAATCCTTGCCAGTGTTCGATGAGTTTGCCGTCTGGGTTGGTTACGTCTACGTCGTAAGTAAAGGTATCTCCTTGTTGGTGTTTCTCTGTGGCGTGGAGGAACCAGGAGTCGGTGGGGGAGGCTGAACCAATGACTATTTTTTCTACACCAATGGGTAAAAGGGTGCGATGGGGAATACAGGCTTGGATACCATGAATGACAGCATCTCTGGCACCGGGATCTCCTAAGATTAATTGGGCGGGTAAATAGTGACTAAACCAGTTTATTGGGGGATTTGATTCTATTTCTGCACAGCATTCTTTTGCCCGGAGTTTATAATACTTCTGCAAGCGTTGAAATCGTCCTTGATGAAAGAGTATACTGCCGTATAAATCCCGTTTTGGTTGAAGGGGAAGTACAGGTGAGGATTTGATTTTTGCTTCTAGACGTTCCACCGGAAGACGTTCCACCGGAACGTCTCTACAAGGTTCCCCTGGGGTATTGAATCGACAAGTTGCTTGGAAATGGTTAACGCCAAATCCAGTTGTTTCTGTGCGGAGAACCACGTCTATTTGGTTAGTATCCTGAACTAGGGCGGCGATGCGAATGGTGATAGAGGTGTTTGGGGGAACGACGATGGGACGATTTAATTTTATATCGGTGAAAATCGGCAGTGATTCGGTTTCCATTAACGCCATGGCTACCTGCGCCATTGCTTCTAATCCCATGACAGCAGGAAAGAGGTATTCGCCTTGGACTTGGTGATCGGTAAGATAGGGATCGGTGGTATGAGAAAGTTCACTATCTACAACTAATTCCACACTGGGAATATAGACTCGTGGATGTTCTAAGAACCGTTGGAAGGGAAGTTCGGATTGGTTGAATTTTAGAGTTGGGGCTTGACCGAATCGACCTGCTACAATAACTGAATTAGGAAGCGATCGCGTTTTTAATCGTTGATGAATTAAACGCTGTAAAATCGCCACACCTGTATCTGGGGGAATTGGGGTAATCCCTTGACGCATCAGGGTATCAATTCGTCCCAACCGTTCTCCCATACCGACACCAGACCAGACTGACCATTCTATCGTCAAGCAGCGACAGTTGGTATAGCGTTGACTAAAGTCTTCGGTTAGCTGGGTTAACCATTCATTTGCCAGGGCATAATCGGCTTCACCGGGTAACCCAGTACGGGCAATAATTGAACCAAACGTAACTAAGAGTTTCAGCTGATGGGGATTAACGGCGGCGAGGATGTTTCGCAATCCCTGAACTTTGGGCGCGAGGGTGCGTTGTAAGGCAGCTTCATCGAGGGAATTGAGGAGTTGGGGAATATTCGTACCCGCGCCGTGTAAGATGGCGGTAATTGTGCCGAACTCTGATTCAATTTGCGCGATCGCTTCCCGAACAGCCGTTTCCTTGGTTACATCGGTGGCATGATAACAGAAGGGAATTCCAGCATGGGTGAGTCGTTGTAAATTAGCCGCTAGTTCTGTATCAGTTTCCGGTTGGGATCTGCCTAATATAGCGAGGCGTATTCCCGTTTCTTTGGCAAGGGCTAAGGCACTTTCGGCGGCGATGCCTTTACCCCCGCCCGTGACTAATAATAAATCAGTGGCGTTAAGTTTGTTGGGGTGGGTTTCACGATTATCCTGGGTTGTCATCTCGATGTGACTAAACCCACCCTTATCTCCTCTGTCTGTCTGAGTCAGCGGTAATACCTGGAGAACAGGTTGATATCGGATACCACTGGTATCATAATGGGCTTCGCTATAACCCACAGCCGCTTTCGCTTCAGCGAGTACCCAGGCGGCGGCTTGGGGATGATTTAAGGGTAAGTCGATGATACAGGTGGTAAGGTTGGGAACTTCTTGGTGTAAGGTACGCACAAATCCAGCACCACCGCCACCTTGTTGCACCAAAATGAAGTGAGTGGTTTGTTGGTTCGCTAGTACAGCTTTGGCACCAGATAGGAGGAGGGGTAAGTGATGTTCGTCAGGGTTGGGAGGAAGACAGACAATCACACCCACGCCACCCCAGTTATTTAAGGGTTGCTCTAATTTGGGGGCTAAGGGATGATTCGCTGGGGCGAAGACTTGCCATTTTCCCGGAGTGGTAGGAGATGGGGGAAGCCGATGGGATAAGGGAGATTCTACGAGTTCAATCCTAAAGGTGCGAATCCAAGCGTCTACTCCTGAGGGGAGTTGTTGATTCTCTTGACTGGTTTCATGATTGCCAGTACGGGCTAAATCCTCTAACGCTTGCACCATTTCGCCAATTGTGGCATTGGCATAGTCGGTGGGGGCGACGGGGGCGGATAAACCGAGATGGCGAGAGGCGTCGGCGATGAGTTGGCTGACGGTAATTGAGTTGAGATGTAAGTCGCGTAATAGGTGATTGTCTTCTTTTATAGCGGTAATCGGGAGTTCTGTGCGTTCGGCTACCAATTGGCGCACTGTTTCTAGTGGGGATTGTCTTTCGGTGGAATGTCTGGGAGATGAGGAGGTATTTTCTCTCCCTGTTTGCCTGAGAAGGGCGGGTTTAGTCACGTTATCCGACATCGACAGCAGGTTATCGGTAAAACCCGCCCCTACAGCTTCCTCTACATTGCTGCACAGAGACGCGCCATGGCGCGTCTCTACATTGGTTTCACAGGGGTTGACAAAGAATTGCGGTTGCCAGTCTAATTTAAAGGGTCGCGTGAATCGATTGGCATATAGGGCTTGGGTGTTAATTGGCGTACCCAGGGCAAAGGTAGCACCAATTGCGTTGAGTAAACCTTTCAGGGAAGTACCACCTGCATCCAGGGAGAAAATTGGGGTCTTGACAAAATCACCCATTAGTCCACTCAGAATTTGTCCGGAACCGACTTCTAACCATAGATCAATCTCTGCGGATACTTGATCAACGGCATCAATAAACCGCACTGGGGCAGTAATCTGATTACACAGGAGCGATCGCACATCGGTATCCGGTGTGATTTTATCACCTGTAACTGTAGAAATAACTGGACGTTGCAGGGGATGAAGGGTTTGTGTGGCGAGATAATCAGCCAGAGGGGGTGTAGCGGCGGCGACGAGGGGAGAATGGAAGGCGTGGGAGACGGGTAGGGTAATGGTTTTGATTCCCTGATGAGTGGCGCGGTTCATTACGGTGGTGATTGCTTGGGCATCTCCAGATATAATCGTTTGTTGGGGAGAATTGAATCCCGCGATCGCAACCTGTTTTCCTTTGATTAAGGGGGCGACGGTGCGTTTATCCCCACGGATACTTGCCATTTTACCTGTGGGATTACCCAATTCTGCCATGGCTTGACCCCGAACTTTCACCAGGTGTAATAGGGTTGGGGTATCAAAGGCGCCAGCCCAATGCAGGGCGGTGATTTCCCCTAAACTATGACCGATCGCGATCGCACCGTTGATGTTAAACTCATCTAGGGTTTGGATTCCAGCAATGGATGCAGTGACAATCGCTGGTTGTGCGATCGCGGTATTCTGACTATCCCCAATCGGTAAATTGGCTTGTTCGTATAACTGTTTTACCCCAGGGAAACGCCGACTCCATGCACCCCCATTAAAATAAGTAGGCGAAGCTTGTCCGGGAAACAGGAATCCGATGCGGGGTTGAGTTGTTCCTGTTCCTAAGAATAGTCCCAATTGTTGCTCCAGTCGAGAGGTAATCCCTTGGTTTAACCAGGTGGAAAGGGTTTCTAGGCGAGTGGTTAATTCCTGGGGGCTTGATGCGACAATTGCTGCCCTAATTCCTTTATTATGATTCACTGTTTTGGCTAATTCCGCCGCCAAATCTGTGATTTCTGCATAAGAAAGTTGAGGCGCTAGGGTGAGAAGATGAGTCACTTGCTGGTGCAAATCAGAGATATCTTTACCCCCCAGAAGCAACAATTCGGCATCTTGAGTAGACCATAATGTCGGATTATACCCGGTATCGGCAATGGGATGACGGCTGATTCCCTCTAATACGATATGAGTATTAATTCCACCAAACCCCATGGCACTCACACCCGCTCTTAGGGGATAATTAGGAGACCATGGTTCCCCTTGGTTTAATACGCGCAAGGCTGGGGCGGGTTTAGTCAAGTTATCGGTGTGTTGCTGAATATTATCAGTAAAACCCGCCCCTACATCCTCTGTTTCCCCAAGGGCGGGTTTAGTTAAGTTATCGGTGTGTTGCTGAATATTATCGGTAAAACCCGCCCCTACATCCTCTGTTTCCCCAAGGGCGGGTTTAGTTAAGTTATCGGTGGGTTGCCTAATATTATCGGTAAAACCCGCCCCTACAGCATCGGCTTTTCTATCGGGAATTAACGCTGGATGCGGGTGTTCACAACCTGTAGTTGGGGGTAAGATTTGATGGTAAAGTGCCATCGTTGCCTTAATTAATCCAGCGATACCCGCCGCCGCTTTGGTATGCCCAATATTGGCTTTAATTGAACTAATTACCGCCGGGGGTAAGGTTTCATTCTCCCCAGACTTCCCGTTTTGTCGCTGACTCTCTTGGATAGCGCTACAGATTGTCTTTAATTCCGTTGCATCTCCCACTGGGGTTCCTGTACCATGTCCTTCAAAGTAGGCGACGGTATCAGGAGTGAATCCAGCTTTACGATAAGCGCGTTGTAATGCCAAAAGTTGTCCCTCAACTTCTGGGCGAGTAATGCCGCCACTCCCATCCGAGGAAATCCCCCAACCTCGAATTGTGCCATAGATTTTCCGACACTGTGCGATCGCGTCTTGGTAACGCATCAACACAATAAAGCCGCAGCCTTCACCAGGAAGAAATCCGGCGGAATGGGTATCATACACCCGCATTTTATCCGGGGTTAACGCCCCCGTTTTGGCAAAACCAATCAGTTCAAAGGGATCAATGCTTAAGTCTACACCCCCAGCTAAAGCGACATCCAAATCTCCCGCCACTAAAGCGGAACACGCATTTGCCACCGCCAGAAGCGAGGAACTACAAGCGCCATCTAGGGTATAGCCACCGCCTTTGAGGTTAAAGTAATTGCAAATTCGTCCAGCAATGGTATTGGATAAACCCCCAGCCAAGGATTCCGCGCCGATTTCTGGGAAGGGTTCTTTATATTTGCTTTCTAAGCCAGCCAGGAAGCGCTGACGCTGCTCTGTTGTCCAATTTTGCTCAATCAGGGCAGAATCCAGAACACGGCGCACGTAGGGCCACCGCAAGCGCATTACATTTGCCCTAGAGAATTCCCCAGTCAGGCTATTGCCAACCAGAACCCCAGTCATATCATGAGGTAAGCCCTCACCCTGAGCAAATCCGGCATCAGTTAAGGCTTTACTGGCGATATCCAATGCCAACCAGTGGGCTAAATCAGCGGAATGATAGGTATGACTGGGGACGCGGAATTTAACCCGATCAAACTCGTAGCCTTCAATTACAGCCGCTTGGCTAGTATACGTGCGATCGGGGGTATTTGGATCAGGGGAGAAATAATCATTTAAATTCAGACGTTTTGATGGGATTTGGCGAAAGGCTTGACGCTGGCTGAGAGCATTTTCCCAGAGTTGGATAGGAGAATTAGCGTCAGGATATTGGCAAGCGATGCCGACAATAGCGATAGTATTCATAATTTTGTTATTTGTCATTTGTCATTCGTCATTTGTTTGGGAACTCCTGACCAACAGAATAGTATTACTGTAGGGGCGGGTTTAGGATCAAACCTTTGTAGGTAACTGTTTAATGGGATACAAAACCCGCCCTAATCGTTAAGGCAAGAGAATTTAAAATTCACTTATTAAATTTCCCCTACAGTCATCGGAGTTGGCATCGCCACTCTCGCTGTAGAAATCTTGCCTATCCACGCTTGAACATAAACCCATAAACCGCGCACTAAACAAACAGTAGTCAGGGAGAAGAAAAAGCCAAACACAATATGAGAAAGCATCAACACACCATATCCCGCCGCCACTGCACCGCCAAATAAAACTTGCTCTTTAGTAGCAATTGGACTCGTACCCGGATCAGTCACCATATAGAACGTAAACAGCACAAACGCCACACTGGTAATCGGCATTAACGCCGCCATAATTGGCGTACCAAAGATTAAACTTCTCACCACGGCTTGAATCACAAATCCGCCCACCCAAGCGCCAATTAGGGGGAGGCGACGGGTAAATTTAGCATTCAGAAACGTCCCCGAAATCACAATAATTCCCGGTAAAATCCAATCCGCCGCCCCATCCAAATTTTCGGTGAATTGGTAGGGGGGAGAAATACCCACCCAGGGGAAAAGTAATAGAGTTAGGGTAATGCCAAAATTAGAAGGATTGAGGAAATGGCGGCTACGGTTGCCAATCGGAGCATGAAAAATTGCCTTTGAACCAATCGCTACTGATGTCGCAAACGCAATAGGAAAGAGTTGGTCATTGGCATAGAGTAACATAGCCACCGCCAACCCAGTAATATGAGCCGGGAGGAGGAAGTCGATAAGATTTTGGACTCCGCCAGCAAAATGAAGGGGACGCTGGTTAACTTTGGCGTCAATCAGTTCTAGAATCAGTTCCGTACTGTAGGCGGTGAATAAGGCAATTAATGGTTGCGCCCAGGATTGCTCAAAGCCTAATACCGTATGTCCTAATAGATTGAGAAAAGTAATCGCGATCGCAAAGCGGCGTAATCCAGCGAGGCGGATAGATTTATACCAGTTATTGTTTGAATTCATCATAATTAGTTATGTTACGCTCCTAGAGTAATCAGATTGTAATTTATAGGATTTACGCAAAAGATCTGTCTATATGTAGGGTGTGTTAGCGAAGCGTAACGCACCTTAATCAGTATACAGCGCTTTGCGCTATATCATAGTACAATTGATGAACAGAGATTAAGGCGTTGGATAGCCAATGAAAGCATATTCAGTAGATTTCAGAGAAAAAATAGTCAAAGCTCATTTAGTAGAAAAAAGCTCAATTAGACAT
>NZ_JAVKBY010000189.1:0-18911 GCF_040222985.1 Coleofasciculus sp. F4-SAH-05 | reverse complement strand
AACCCATCCCGAACTCGGCTGTGAAACGTTGCTGCGGCGAAGATACTTTGGGGGTAGCCCCCTGGGAAAATAGCTCGATGCCAGACTTTTTATTTTATTTATATATAAAACCCTCTTTTCTTCACCGAAAGAGGGTTTTATCCTATGGAAATCTTTACAAAAGATAAATTCTAGAGTACCGCTTGGATCACTGGATTGGTCTGGTATTGTAGTTAAATTAAATAAATCTAACAAATTTTGAGATAGGTTCGATATCAAAACCCTGGTTTCTTATACTGGAATAGTCTATCGACAATTTTAATTATTCTCAGAATCCCTAATAGGAATTAGGAATTAAGTAAAAAAATTATGACAGGTCAAAACTATGGTTTACGATGTAGCTATCATTGGCGGTGGTGTAATTGGCTGCACGATCGCTCGCGAGTTAATGCGCTATTCCATCCGTGCTGTCTTGTTGGAGAAAGAAAGCGAAGTCGGATTCGGAACCAGTAAAGCCAATAGTGGGATTATCCACGGCGGTCATCATGGTTCCCCTAAAACCCTGAAAGGGAAACTGGAGTGGTTGGGGAATCAAATGTGGGATACTATCTGTGATGAGCTGGGTTTTGGGTTCAAGCGGATTGGTGAACTAACAGTTGCTCTAACCGAAGACCAACTGCCTACGTTAGACCAACTAAAACAACAGGGTGAAGAAAAAGGCGTTCCTGGTCTGGAAATGTGGGATCAGGAACGCTTACTGCGAGAAGAACCCCGCCTCAATCCCGACGCGATCGCTGGACTCTATGCTCCAACGACAGGTGTGATCAATCCTTACGAAGCTTGTTTTGCCCTGATTGAAAATGCTTGTCTGAATGGGTTGGAACTGGTGACCGATAGTTTGGTGCAGGACATTGACCAAACGGACGACATTTGGACAATCAAAACGAATCGCGGAGAATTCCCGACTCGCTTTATCATTAATGCGGCGGGACTTTGGGCAGATCGTATTGCTCAGATGGCAGGCGTACAACCCTTTACTATTCGCCCTCGCAAAGGTGAGGAATATATCCTGGATAAGCGGTTAATGGGTTTAGTCAAACGGGTAATTTTCCCCTGTCCCACTCCCGTGTCCAAAGGGATTCTCGTCATCCCCACCTACGATGGCACGATTATGGTCGGTCCCACGGCGGAAATGGTCGATGATAAGGAAGACTTGACCACCACCGTCGCCGGAGGACAAACCGTATTCCAGATGGTTAGGCAAGTCGTTCCCGGTATTAGTCCGAGGGATTGCATCGCTGAATTTGCTGGGTTGCGGGCGGTTACGGAAACTGAAGACTTTATTATTGGTCCAACTGACAAAAAAGGCTTTATTAACGTCGCAGGTATCCAGTCCCCCGGACTCACAGCAGCTCCGGCAATTGCTGAAATGGTAGGAGATATATTAAGGGACGAAGGTCTGCCCTTACAACCCAAGGATGATTTTGTCCCCTCCATTCCCAAACCCATCCATTTTGTTTCCTTGTCCACAGACGAACAAATCGCCCTGACTCAAGACAATCATCATTATGGTCGCATTGTCTGTCGCTGCGAATTAATTACCGAGGGTGAGATTTTAGATTCCATTCATCGGGGCGCACGCACCATCGACGGCATCAAATTCCGTACCCGCGCCGGGATGGGGCGCTGTCAAGGGGGGTTCTGTACTGGACGGTGTATGGAACTGCTATCGCAAGAATTAGACCAGCCGCTATCGCAAATTACCAAACGCGGCGGCGACACTTGGATTGTTCGAGAACGGGAGGAGGTAGCCAAATGATTACAGACACAATCAGCCACTTAAAAAAAGAGTATGATGTTGTGGTCGTTGGTGGTGGTCCAGCGGGCATGGCAGCGGCTTTAGGCGCAAGACAAGCGGGAGCCGATCGCATTTTGATTGCTGACCGGGAGAAAGAAGCTGGGGGTATTTTGTTGCAATGTATCCATCCGGGTTTTGGACTCCAGCATTTTAAAGAAGAACTCACCGGTCCAGAATATGCCCAGCGCTTTTTGGAGCAAGTCTTAGAAACGGACATAGATATTGTCAGCGATGCTTACATCCTGGATATTAGTGCTGACAAACAAGTCAAACTCATGTCCGGTAGCCAAGGCGTCCACGTTCTTTCCACCAAAGCCGCTGTACTGGCAATGGGTGCCAGAGAACGCACACGCGGCGCGATTCGCACTCCCGGTACTCGCGCCTCCGGTGTCTTGACCGCTGGGTTAGCCCAGAAATTTGTCAACATGATCGGTTATCTGCCCGGACATCGGGCGGTGATTCTCGGTTCCGGGGATATTGGCTTAATTATGGCGCGACGGTTGACATTGGAAGGGGTAGAAGTCGCAGGCGTGTTTGAAATTATGCCTCACGCCAATGGACTCAATCGCAATATCGTCCAATGTCTGCACGACTTCGACATTCCCCTGCACCTTTCCACGACAGTTGCGGACATCCATGGCAGAGATCGAGTGGAAAAGGTTACTGTTGCTCCCGTTGATGAAAACTTTACCCCCAATTTAGAGCAAAGCTGGGATATTCCTTGTGATACTTTGCTGCTGTCCATTGGCTTGATTCCAGAAAACGAACTATCCCGACAGTTGAAACTCCAGATTGACCCCGTAACCAGTGGTCCGGTGGTGAACAGCATGATGGAAACCTCCATGGATGGGGTTTTTGCTTGTGGTAATGTTGTCCATATTCACGACTTAGTGGATTTTGTTAGCCAGGAAGCCTTTCTCGCAGGCAGCAATGCTGGAGCTTACGTCACCGAACAACGCCCTCCGGGGGATAATATTCGCCTAGTTCCAGGGGAAAATGTACGCTACTGCGTCCCTCATACTATTTCCACCGACCGAGAACACACGGTTTATATGCGGGTCAAGTGTCCCATGGAACAAAGCGTATTGCGTTTAGGTGACGTGTATGAGAAAAAACTACGCTTTGTTTTGCCAGCAGAGATGGTTAATATCAAAGTACGTCCTCGGTTTTTGGAGAACTTCCACGGGGATACCTTGCGGGTAGATGTTGTACCCTGTGAAGATTAAAGGAGTAAGGTGCGGGAGATGGAGAAGATGGGGCGCGATGTTCCAGACGTGATGACAGAAGCGTCTGGGAGATGGGGGAGTGAACTCAACATTGAGTCAGGGCGGGTTTCGTACCAACGTTACCATCATGAACAAAAAGAAAGTTCCATTACCCGCCCCGACAAACCAGGTTCCCTCAAGGGTGGCGAAGGATTTACCAATCACTAATCACCAATCACCAGGTATTCATTATGACAACGATTACTCATTACCTTTGTATTGGCTGTCCCCTAGGTTGCCGTTTAGAAGTTGAAGATGAAGACAACAAGATTGTCGAAGTGCGGGGTTTTAACTGCAAACGGGGACAAGAGTATGCTAAACAAGAACATACCGAACCTCGCCGTATGGTAACAACCACTGTACAGGTAGAACAAGGGCGTTGGGCTAGGCTTCCGGTGAAAACCAATATGGCTATTCCTAAAGAAAAAATGCAGGAATTATGCCAAACGCTGCGTCAAGTGAAACTAACTGCACCTGTGAAAATGGGTGATGTGATTCTGGCGAATGCCTTGGAAACAGGGGCGGATGTGGTTGCTACCAGAGACATGCCAGCCAGTTGAATTAGATTGATCCTGTCCTCGAAGGTCGTGAAGAATTTCGTTCAGCATGACAGATTACCTCTTTGACTGCAACTTGGTATAAACCAGCCCCGGTCAAATTGCAAAATTGAGTAAACCCGAGAACTCCCCCATCTCCCTGTTTCTTCGTTGGAAATGTTAATGGTAGCCTAGACGATTAGTTGTCTTGGGCGCATTACCGCTTTGAGATGTTTCTGAAGCACAAAGCGTTTGAGGCAGGCAAAGTTGTACTTGATTGCAATGAAGCCTACACCAGTAAAACCGTAAGCTGGACAGGTGAAATCATTTCCAATCTCGGTGGAAAAAAAGTCATTATTGGTGGTGATGGATTTCGGATGGACAGGGACATCAATGGCGCTCGTGGGATTTTCCTGCGGGCTTTGGGAGATATCCCCTCTCTAAGAGCTTGTCTTTTAGAGTGCATTGTTAGCAAATGTTAGCAAAATTATATCGGAGAACTATGATGCACTGGGATTATCGGGTGTTCTTTGAGGATAGTGGCTACACAATTCGTACCGTATATTATGATGATCACGGTGCGATAGCTGCCTGTTCGGAAAAGCTGATCGAGCCTTTCGGAGAATCACTCGAAGATCTGCAAGACGAATTACATCTTTTACAGGCGGCTTTAAAAAAGAACGTTCTTTCGGCTTCTGATGTTCCAGAGCAAAGCTTTCGTCCGAAGGTAAAGCGGGGAAAATCGTTAAAGGCGGTTCGCGAGCAACTTGGCTTACAGAAGGCAGCGGCTAAAGAAGGTTAAGAGAGCCAAGCGTGGTTCCTGGAGTTCTTGCTCTTCCCCCTATCTCCGCGACAAAGGACAAATGACAAATGACAAATGACAAATCATTGACAGCGATCGCAGACTCCATGCACTGTCACCTCATAGCTTTCAGCTTGCATACCGGGAGGTAGGCGGTTTAAGTTAACCCTTTCAAAGGCATCCCAAGGAATATCTTTAATCGCACCGCAACAGCGACAACGAAAATGATGGTGGCGATCAACATTCGCATCGTAACGACAGACGCCCTCTTCTAGTAAAACTTCTCGCACTAATCCCACTTCCCGCAAGGCTTGTAGCGCACTGTAGACAGTAGCTTGGGAAGAGGTTGGCGCTTGCTGATTAAGATCGCTGAGGATTTGATCTGCCGTCGGGTGATCATAACGAGTCAGCAGATTGGCATAGACAGAAAATCGCTGTGGGGTAACCCTCAACCCCTTGGATTTCAAGACTTTGATCAGGTCTTCTGCTTGCTGCTGCATGACATTTAACCGTTTTCATAAGCAGTTTCTTAATTATAACACTCTTTTTTAGGAGTTATACTTGTCTAGCAGCTAGACTGAAGAATAAGTATTTATTACTATTGACTCATTCTTAAATCAGAATTATTCTGAGTTATAGTAAGATATAGATAAAGCAAACAAAAATCTAGTTGTCTGTAAACGAGGTCAAATAAATATGGCAGTTATCGAACGTGTACCCGACACTGTGTTCAAGACTCGCGTGCGTGATGAGTCTATAGGAGGTCAAAATCCCTACCGTTGGCAAGATCGGACAACGCAGGAAATCTTTGGTGGCAAAAAAGTTGTTGTATTTTCCTTACCGGGTGCGTTTACACCCACCTGTTCGTCCAACCACCTGCCTCGCTATGAAGAACTCTATGATCAGTTCAAGGAGCAGGGTATCGATGAAATCATTTGCCTGTCGGTGAATGATGCGTTTGTTATGTTCCAGTGGGGTAAGCAGCAAGGGGCAAAGAATGTGTTCTTGCTCCCCGATGGTAATGGCGAGTTTACCCGCAAGATGGGAATGCTAGTCGATAAGTCCAACCTCGGTTTCGGAATGCGTTCCTGGCGCTATTCGATGCTGGTGAACGACGGCAAGATTGAAAAATTCTTTGCAGAACCGGGTTACAGCGACAACTGCCCGGATGATCCCTTTGAAGTGTCTGATGCAGACACGATGCTTGCTTCCCTGAAGGGACAGGAACCCGCAGGTGTATCTGAGCCACGTATGGCATTTGTTGGTTAATTTGATTGAAATCACCATCAGTAGGGGCACGATATATCGTGCCCCTACTGTTTGTTAGCGATGGTATTAGTGGCAATGGTGCGTTAGCGTAGCGTAACGCACCCTACATATAGAGGTTTTGCGTAAGTCCTACACGAAGACATCCGATTCGACTAGATGAATAACTCAAAGACTTGTCGGCAGAACTGTTTGAGCTTGTCACTCACCTCCGGTGCAGGCTGATAATTACCGACACATTGCCAGTTCTCAACCGTCGAAAGTCGCCAAGCTTCTCCTTGATGATTAAATCCTGCGGCATCTAAGCCGATCAAGCGATGAGACTGTTCTAAGGGATCTTGGTAAAACCGAATTTGTAGTAAGATGCTGCGGCTTTGTAACTTCCTACTCCATCCAGGAAAGTGAAAACCGATATCGATTGAGTCTGGATCAACGAGATTACGAGTATCTGGGTCATTTTGCCAGGGGTTTAAGTCTGCCTTGGCGTCAGGGAACTGGGACTTAAACAAGTTGACGATGGCGGCTATTTTGGTGGTTACCTCTAAACCCTTGGCTTGTTCCGCAGCATTCATAGATTAAATCTCCTATGGTTAACGCTTATTTACAAGGTTGCTTAATTATTTATTACAATTAGTGAATTTGTTGGCTATCTGTTTAGCAGACAGGGGATATGTTGTGATTTGTTGACAATTCCCGGAGATTGGAAATTACCCGGACAACTTGCTCAAAGGTCTACAGGGCGGTAAGCTCAAAGCACGGTCAAGGTGTAGGAAAAAAAGCGTGTCCATTCAGGAAAACTCAATTCAGGTCGGGTCACTAGAGTGGTTTTATCGGGAAGCTACTCCAGTTAATCCCAGTACACAACCCCCTGTTCTGCTGCTTCATGGTTTACCCTCCCAGAGTTACTCATGGTCAGCGCTGATGCCCGATTTAGCCGAAAAAGGATTCCGTGCGATCGCGCCGGACTGGATTGGTGCGGGTTTCTCAGCTAAACCAGACCGTCGTAAGTTTGCCTATACGCCAGATGCTTTTATTAAAGCCTTAGCAGAATTTATCCAACATCTGCAAATCGAGCGATTTTATCTGGTTGTCCAAGGGTTTCTGGGTTCAGTGGGACTCCAATACGCTTTGCGTTACCCCGATCAGGTTGAACGGTTAGCCATTCTCAACACCCCTGTCTCATCAGCGAGTCAGTTACCGTGGAAGATCAAGCAATTGGGCTTACCCTTGGTCGGTGATATGTTGACCCAAGACCCCTTGTTGGTCGATCGCACCTTAGAAGGCGGTAGTGGCTACCGGGTGTCCGATAAAGATTTAGATGTATATCGCCGTCCCTTTCTCAGCAGTTCTGATGCAGGGCGAAGTTTACTAATGACCGTTAAAAACCTGCAACTTAAATCATCTATGGCAGAAATTGAAGCCGGGTTTCGCAACTGGAATCAACCCACATTGATTCTTTGGGGGATCAAAGATCCGTGGCTTCCCTTGGTTGAAGTTCAAGAATTTGCCAAACTGATCAAGAATGTGGAATTGGTAGAACTAGAAGAAGCCGGACATTATCCCCAAGACCATTGGTCTGAGAAGGTGAGTAATAATCTGCTGCTGTTTCTACGTCGTCAAGCGGTTTGACAGTCACCCGACTGAAAGCACAGCTATGCCTTTAGCTAACCAAGGTTTGAGTAATATCTGGTTATCAGGCTAAATCATTTCCTACGTAGTAAATTGATGAATTGTGCGATCGCAGTAACACTGATTGCACGGATTTATAGAAATGGTAGCGGTGGGGGGTGATAGGTGAATCGCACTGATTACACAGAGAGGTTAGTTCTCAATGAACTGAGGAGGATTAGCTTGTCGGGGAGATTATTTCATTTGTGTTAATGATGGATTTAGAGTCTATAGGCAGGCGCATTGTTGTACTTTACTTGGTAGGGAGAAAGAACGATGCCCTAATGTAGCATAGGAGAAATAACCGACCTGGTCACATCTTCCCCAGCTTATCCCTTGTCCGCCACTCCCCTACTGAACTTATTTATGAGTCTGCGCCAGAAAACCCTACTTCTGATTGGTCTCACCCTTGCGGGTTTAATCGGTGTCCTTTACGCCAGTCTATCGCTAATTTTAATCCGCAGTTTCGCCCAAATCGAGGAACAACAGGCGTATCGTAATGTGCGACGGGTACAGGAGGCGTTATTTGATGAATTGGATAATTTAGCTGTTTTAGCGGCTGACTATGGCGAGTGGGATGATACGTATGCGTTTATTGAAAATACCAATCAAGGTTATAGTCAAGAAAATCTATCTGATACTAATTTAACCAATATTAATCTCAACCTGGTTTTATTCTTTAACCGCCAAGATGAACTGGTTTTTGGTAAACACTTGAAGTTAAACCAGCCGCAAGCTACTCAAATTCCCCCTTCTTTAATCCAACAACTGAATTCTGATAGTGTCTTACTAAAACATCCGGATACTACCAGTAGTATTACCGGCTTAATTCTCTTACCTCAAGGACCGCTGATGATTGCTTCAAATCCCATCCTTAGCAACCAGGAAACTGGTTCCATACGAGGGTCTTTGATTATGGGTCGTTACCTGAATGACCAGCGTATTGAGGCATTAGCGGAACTCACCCAACTGAATCTTAAGGTCTACCGAGTTGATAATACTCAATTGCCTGTTAACTTACAGACTGTGCAATCTAACCTATCTGAACAGGAGTCCCAACCCAGTGAGGCTCCCATCTTAATCCAGATTATCAGTCGGGACGCGATCGCAGGTTATACTCTCCTACGTGATATCTATGGTAAACCTGCGTTACTGGTTCAAATTGACATCCCACGAGAAATCTATAAACAAGGTCGCATTAGCCTACGTTATCTGATTTTATCTCTCTTAGGGTTAGGGATTGTTTTTAGCCTAGGCACTCTGTTTTTATTGGAAAAAATGGTACTTTCACGTTTAGCTAGACTGAGTACCAATGTCCAGGAGGTTGGCACGAGTAATGACCTCTCGCTGCGAGTTAGCGTTAAGGGAAATGATGAATTAACCCACCTGGCAGAAACAATTAACTTGATGTTAGACGCCTTAGAATCTTCTACCAAAAACCTGGTGGCTGAACGAGAAAAGGCAGAACATCTCCTCCTGAATATTTTACCTGAATCTATTGCCAAACGCCTGCAAAAAGACTCGGATACGATTGCTGATAGTTTTGAAGAAGCGACTGTTCTCTTTTCGGATATTGTGGACTTTACTCGCCTATCGGGAGAAATCTCGCCCACCGAATTGGTGAATCTACTCAATGAAATTTTCTCTCGGTTTGACCGTTTAGTCGAACAGCATGGCTTAGAAAAAATTAAGACGATTGGGGATTCCTATATGGTTGTCGGCGGCTTACCCTTACCGCGTCAGGATCACGCTGAAGCCGTCGCCGACTTTGCCCTGGATATGCAACAGGAAATTGATGCGGTTAATGCCCAACAAGGGCAAGCTTTCATGATGCGTATTGGCATTCACAGTGGTCCAGTCGTAGCTGGGGTGATTGGGTTGAAAAAGTTTATTTATGATTTGTGGGGCGATACGGTTAATACGGCTAGTCGTATGGAATCCCATGGTCTTCCGGGTTATATTCAAGTTTCTGATGCCACGTATAAACGTTTAAAGGATAAATACGTTTTTCAAGAACGCGGTTCAATTTCCGTCAAAGGTAAGGGAGAAATGACGACATACTTTCTCAAAGAGCGTAAGCCAAAATAAATCAGATAATTTGGTTGTGTCAAATAATTCGGTTGTGTCGAAGCATGAAAACCGTTCCCTGTTCCCTAATCTCAACAGTTAACTTTAATTGTGTCCACCTACTTAATACCTACCAATAACCTTTCAACAAAACCCACCCTTCATCAAGGTTATATATGTCTAATAAATAACCAATGAAAAATGACAAATGACCAAATTAATCAGCCATCAATAACCAAAACCCGGTATACGTCATTCCCGAATCATCCGGTTGCACCAACAAAAAATGCAATCCTTGACTCGTTTGCTTGCGCTGTTCATACAACCTCGCCGCCGCCGTTACTTCTTCATCTTCAAAGGTTGCCATTACCCAGCGTTCCACTAATCCCGCCTCTAAAATTAACCCATCCGGCGCACCTGGAATATAATTCAGTGCTACAGGTTGGATCTCTTGCAGCCAACGCGCTAATGGCATCGACTGACGTCCCCCATCAATCACGACTCCAGGAACAGCTATTGTTGAGGCTAAACCTAATTGGAGAGGTAAGAGTTCATTTGGCATCTGTACAATCGGAATCGGGCGTTGGGCAAACCCTTCCTCAATATCCCCTGCGGGAATCCTAGCAAATCGCCAGCGATCGCCCCAGAGATTTTCGGGTAAGGGTACAGGTGGCGGTTTGTCCAAGCTAAGGGGGTTGTACGCTTCCCCGGTGTAATTCTCCTGCTGTTGATAATCTAACGTTCTTTCCTGTAATCGTTGCTTTAAAGTTGGAGTACGTCGTGTGGCTTCTACCTTAATCTCTAATTGTTGTCCCACCTCCTGGAATAAATTGAACGACTGTGGACGAAAGACGTGCATCGCATCCGGTAATCCTGTCTTAGTCGCCGCGATTTTTACCTGCGATAGCAACCAATTATGGGTTACATCTGGCTGAGGACAGAATGATTGATATATAACATTGCCTGTGATGTCACAAATTAATAATTCCCATAAGACTTGTCCAGTTTCATCTTGCAGAGGACGCCGATAAAAATCTGCTTGCCAAACCTTCATTGATAAATATGATTTATTTTGATGTCTTTATGATAAAAGATGACTCGACAATCAGGCTGTTTTCTTTTGTCCGACTACTTCCCATTTTCCTTTTCCCTGTGGCTTTTTTTCAAATGCGATCGCACTACCTCTTGCCAAAGCAGAACAATTGTACTAATATAGATCTCAATCAAGGTCTTGGAATTGTAGACGATGATGTGGCAACCCGGACACAAATTACAACAGGGCAAATACGCGATCGCAAAAATCCTCGGACAAGGTGGCTTTGGCATTACCTACCTCGTCAAAGACAAACAGGGGAATCCGCTTGGTGATTAAAACCCTCAACGACTACCTGCAACGCCAATACTACACCACCAAATATCAGCAGGAATTACATCTGATTGATAAGATGTGGAGAGAATACAGTGGCGATCGTTTCGGTTTAACCGTCCAAAAGCAAATCTGGCAGAGTATTCTAGATAACCAGAAAACCCATTGGCAAGCCTGGTGTAGTTTTGGCGATCGCGTAGGATGAGCAAGAATCTATAGTGTCTTTGTTGTCACGCCAAGATTTGTAAGTCGGTGGGAACAATGCAAGTTAGCGGTTTTGCTCGTCATTAGTCATTTATAACGATTTTTTGAGTCATCCATGACAAACTCTCGCCAACTTGCATTCCTCGCCCTACGAGATATTCACAAGTTAGGTGTGTTTACAGATATTGCGTTGGATCAAGTGCTTCAGAACGCTACTCTCAACCGTGCCGATCGCGCTCTGTTAACCGATTTAGTCTATGGTACTACCAGACATACTCGCACTCTTGATGCCTTAATTAACCAACTGGGTAAGAAAAAAGCCCACCAGCAGCCCCCAGACTTGCGCTTCATTCTGCATCTGGGCTTATACCAATTGCGCTATCTGCAACGGATTCCCCCATCAGCCGCCGTTAATACCAGCGTGGAATTGGCTAAAGCTAATCAATTAAAAGGACTAGCTGGAGTAGTTAATGGGGTGCTGCGACAGTATACCCGTCTCAAATCCAATCCCCAATTAGACGATCCCTTGCAGTTACCCTCCCAACCCATCCAACGTCTGGGTATTCTCTACAGTTTTCCCGACTGGATGATCGAACTGTGGTTAAATCAATTAGGAATCGAGGAAACAGAAGCCCTTTGCCAATGGTTCAACCAACCGCCAACCCTTGACCTGCGGATCAATCCCTTGAAAGCTTCTATCGATACAGTAGAGACAGCGATGCAAGCCGCAGGTATTCAGGTTCAGCGCCTTCCCCACCTTCCCCAAGCCTTACGCTTCCAAGGAAGTACAGGTTCAATACAAACACTTCCTGGATTCAACGAGGGATGGTGGACGATTCAAGATAGTAGCGCTCAACTGGTGAGTCATTTACTCAATCCTCAACCCCATGATGTCATCATTGATGCCTGTGCTGCACCGGGCGGTAAAACGACACATCTTGCCGAACTCATGCGCGATCGCGGTACAATCTGGGCATGTGATCAAGCCGCGTCTCGCCTGAAAAAAGTCAAAGCTAATACCCAACGGTTACAATTACAATCAATTCAAATCTGCCCAGGCGATAGCCGTAATTTTCCCCAATTTACCCAAACAGCCGATGCTGTCTTACTCGACGCCCCCTGTTCTGGTTTAGGTACGCTGCACCGTCGCCCCGATATCCGTTGGCGTTGTACTCCGACGAGAGTTCAGGAACTTTCTGTACTGCAAAGTGAACTATTAACTCAGACAACCACCTGGGTAAAACCTGGAGGCGTCCTCGTTTACGCCACCTGTACCTTGCACCCCCAGGAAAATGAAGCCGTGATTCAAGCCTTTCTGGAACGTCATCCCCACTGGCGTATCGATGCACCCCCGCCGACACTTACCGCTTTTTCTACGCCTCAAGGCTGGCTGAAAGTCTTACCCTATCAGCATCAGATGGATGGCTTTTTTATGGTGAGATTGAAGCATCTGGGGGATTAGTCATTGGTCATTGGTCATTGGTCATTGGTCATTGGTCATTTGTCATTGGTCATTTGTCATTGGTCATTTGTCATTGGTCATTTGTCATTTGTCATTGGTCATTTGTCATTTGTCATTGGTCATTTGTCATTTGTCATTTGTCATTTGTCATTGGTCATTTGTCATTTGTCATTGGTTATTGGTCATTCGTAAAGTCGGGGCGGGCGCGAGTTACATCTGGGTGTAACCAAAAAGATAGTCGTGAAACCCGCCCCTACACAATCTCCCTCATCTCCCCCATCTCCCCCATCTCCCCCATCTCCCCCTGCTTCCCCTGCTTCCCCTGCTTCCCCTGCTTCCTCATCTCCCCTGTTCCCTGTTCCCCGTTCCTACTTAGCTGGTAATCGGTAACAGATAATGAGCATAGTATTCCCCCTTACCCCTGACCGTTTACCAGCCTTGAGTTTAATCCGCCAATTAATTAACTTTCAGAATTCACGGGATGAATATTAACAATTGTTCCTCCCATGCGGGTAATGCGGCGCATTTCTTCATTCATGCGATTGTAAGGCACTTTAATGAAGACACTGCCGCTTTTGCGAAAAGGGTATTCGTTTTTGTCATTGGTTTCATTTTGACGCAAACCCGTGACTTCATAGGTAAAAAAACGACTCCCTGATGGGCTGTTAGCCCCACTGCTTGCTGCTACTTGACCTAGCATAGTAATCAATTCTCCTTTTGAGTATTTTTCACTATTGTAATTATTAAAGTAGGTTGGTGGAAATAAACTTTATTCGGCTTAATTTTCCACTTGTCTGCTTACTCAACATACCAATGAGGACTAGAGTCTCAAGAGTTAGGAGATTAGAAATAACACAGCAATTGCCGCTATTTTATCTCTAGTTCTAACCTCTTCAGTCCCCAGTCCCCTCTGATCTGTTCAGATCAGTTCAATCTTCCTCTGTTTAGCGGAAGTCAATGTCTGCCTGCTTGGACTAAGCCTGTGTAATGCTAGCCACTTTACCCCCTAGACGGTTAATCTGTTGGAGTTTGTTGGATAGTTCTTCATAAGGAACTAAGAAGGCTTTGCTGCTGCGACGAACTTTAGGATATCTGGGATTAATAATCCCCGCTACTTCGACGCGATAAACTTTGCCTTGTGTGCCATAAGGGACAGGACCACCTAATGCCTTACTGGGCGTTTCACCCTTCTCAGACTGGCGATATGCCCAACCTTGATTGGAACCCGATGGTCCAACCACGGCTGAAGCAAAATTCTGTGCTAAATCAGTCGCCAGACGCGAATCACTTCCTGCCAACTGAGCGCGATCGCTATTGGCATAACCGCGATACAGTTGGAACATACGGGTAAACCCGACGGTTTTCTGACCCCGTTGAGTGGCAAAACCGCGATAATACGGAACGATATAATCACCGAAGTTTTCTTGATACTCTTCACTATCAATGTAAGAGTCAATATCAGCGTCGTACCCTTTGGTTTCGTACAAATCCAGGTGGTAAATTACCTCAGACTCATCATAAGGTGCGCGACCCAATATGTGCTTGTAATTGAGTTCAATTACACGAGTTTGAAAACTGCCGTAGAAAAACTTGGTTTTATAAAGTTCTGATTTGGCAACACAACGCACAAATTCGCGCACGTTGATATACCCGTTCCGCAGCAATGACTCGGCACTGATTAAGCGTTCAGACGCCATCACATAGTCATTACCCAACAGTTGACGGTAGACGGCACGAATAACCCCTTGGATATCATATTCAACCCAATCGGGGCGCAATTCTACCGGAGTTGGATTACTATACGCTTCTGTCCCTAATCGGGACGCTGCTGTTGTAATAGCCACTTAAATTTCTCCTGATTAAACGCCAATCTTGAAATCGTGAAGTACCCCAACTTGCTTCGCTCTTATTTGGCTTCCAACCTTTTAAAAACAAGGACGGTCTTATTCGTCTTTGGGATTTCCCGCTTCATCCGCCGACGCCTCCAAAGGTTGCCCTCTATTGGTCTTACTCCGCGTCCACAGGCAGCTGCCCGTCTTCCACAGGCAATGATATTTTGTTAGCCCGCTTGGTTTTCGCGGTTTATGGTTGTACAGACGCGCCTGTTTGGTCTGTACTATCTGTACTATCCGTACTATCTTTAAGCGGGTATGATCTTCGTCACCTTGCCGCCCATCTTATTGATTTGTTGTAACTTTTGTGAAAGCTGCTCGTAAGGAACGTAATATTCCGTCTGACTGCGGCGGATTCGGGTCATGCGTCCGGGTTTGGGGATTTGAATCACCCGCACGATATAAATCTGCTCACGAGTTCCGCCCTGAGTACCCACGATCGCTTGTCCTTGCGAATCAGCGTAAATCGGAGACGAGGTATTCAGCGCTACTTCCCGCAACAGACGAGAACGATTTCCCGCAGGCTGAGTGCGATCGCTACTGCCTAATCCGCCAAATAGTTGGAATATCCGGCTATAACCCACGGTTTTCTGATTACGTTGGGTTTCAAATCCAATCGGATAGGGAACAATGGATTCGCCAAAGTTCTCTTGATACTCCATTGAGTCAATGTAGGAGTTGATATCCGCCTCATACCCCTGTTGATCATACAGGTCAGTATGATAAGCAATCTCTGACTGGTCGTAGGGCGCTCGTCCCAAAAAGTGCTTATAATTCAGTTCGATAAATCGCACTTGGGGAGTGGAGTAGAAAAACTTCTCCCGATATAGTTCCGATTGACCCAGGGTTCTAATAAAATTGCGAACGCTTATTTCTCCGTGACGCAGCAGTGATTCGGCACTGGTTAACCGCTCAAACTCCATCAAGTTATCGTTACCGAAGACTTGTAGATAAGCGGCTCGGATCACCAATTGCAAATCATCTTCCGTCCAATTTTGACGCAACTCCACTTTGGGAGACTCAGCAAATGCGGCGATTCCTAACCGCCTTGCTGCCGTTAAACTTGTCATCACAACCCTCCCTGAAAATGAATAAAACGATACCCGGAAACGCCAACAATTGCTAACCCTTTTTGCTAACAACTGCTTGCCTTTCCGGGCAAGACGATCAATCTAGCTCAGGGCGTTGATCGCATAGTCAAGATAGGAATTGGCTTCAACGGCAGGATCGCCAGACAAGCCATGGTTACCTTTGATGTACTTGAGGGCTTCAATGTACCAGCTAGGAGACAGTTCAAATGTGCTGTTGATTTCATCAATCCCAGCAATCAGGTACTCATCCATCGGACCGGTGCCGCCTGCGACTAAGCAGTAGGTTACCATCCGCAGGTAGTAACCAATGTCACGAGAACACTTGGCTTTCCCTACAGGAGTAGAAGCGTAGTTCGGTCCCTGCATCTGAGTGGTGTAGGGGAACTTTTGGTACACCGCGTTAGCTGCACCGTCGATCAGCATTTGCGCTTTGTCAGTTAAGGCTCTAGCTGCCTGTAAGCTGGCTTGAGCTTGCTTAAACCGACCAAAGGCAATTTGGATTTCGGTGCTGCTTAAGAAACGTCCTTGTGAATCGGCAGCGGCGACTGCTTCTGTCAATGGCGTCTTCATCGTCGAGATATCTCCTTAATCTTTTGCTTACTTTTTCAAACGTGTTGATGAAGTTTAAACTTCAACAGGCAATCTTTTTTTACCTTGTTTTAGGCAACCGCGTTGGCAGCCATGTCAAAGTAGCTACCGATTTCGGACATTAAAGCGCTGCAATCACCAGGAGTGATATTGTTACGGTCATTCGCAAGTGCGATCGCGGCATCCTTCATTTTTTGCACGCCAGCAGCAACAGACGCTCCGGGTACACCCAGCGCTACATAGGTTTCACGCAAACCGTTTAGGCAGCGATCGTTCAGTACACTGGAATCTCCGGCAAAAATTGCGTAGGTAACATAGCGCAGGATGATTTCCATATCCCGCAAGCAAGCCGCCATCCGACGACTGGTGTAGGCGTTACCACCAGGAGCAATTAACTGAGGCTGTTCCGCAAACAAAGCACGAGCCGCATCAGCAACGATCTTAGAAGAGTTGCTGGTGATCCGGTTAACCGAATCCATCCGCTTGTTGCTTTCAGCAACCATTGCATTCAAAGCATCTATCTGAGAGCCGGTCAGCATTTCGCCTCGCGTATCAGCTTGGCTTACCACCTTGGTGAATGCATCAAACATGAACTCAAATCCTCCTTTGCTTGGTTGAGTCTAGGGTTATAAATCTAGACAGGTTAGGTCGAGACAGTGAAACCTTAACACCTCATCGGGTCTGTTCTCACGGATACCCCTCACGTTCTCAGAAGGAAAACGTAAACGGAGCGTTAAGAAACCTGAGAAGATTTCCGGCTGATTATGAGAACCACCCAAATAACGGTTATTTGGTGCTTTGGTTAACATTTACCTGTCATCTTTACCCTTCAGGTTACTTTTATACAATGATGTTGAGTTTTTATTTATTACAAATTGTTAAGTTTTTAATCCTTGACGGATCAAACCCGCCAATCCTGAGGATGCCCAAACTGCTCAAGCTAGCATTGCCAGAGGGTTACAGATTTCCGGATTCCGCTACAACCTCATTCTCCAGTTCTGTCTAGGGGCGGAGATCTTGATCCCCCTCTTCATCGCCTTTATGAAAACGTTGGTAATAATTACTTAAGCAAATATACTTACTAAAAATTACTGATTGACTTTTATGTAGTTACAAAGCAATTTGGTTTTAATGTTATAAAACTACAATAAGCTCCTACTCATTAGCACCATTATCCATTAAGAAAGATTACGTTGAGTGAGATGATGTGCCAGACGGGAATAGAAGGCTCAAGGCGTTGGGAAATAAGAGATTGCCCGTAAGTTTTCGGCGTCGTAGTCTTAACAAAAGTAAACTTCAAATCGCTGATTAGTTTTCAAAATGTAAACTTTTTAATCAAACGAACCATTCTTAGCCCTTTCTATGAGAAGGTTTGAGCAAAATTATGTACAATGACATGCAACTTAATATTTTTTAACGCTTAAAAATATTCAGCCTATTGTATAAAGAAACCTAGATCAATGATTCAAACAACGTTTAGCTAGGAGATCTTAATTAAGATGCTTGATGCGTTTTCCAAAGTCGTAGAGCAAGCCGATAAAAGTGGAGCCTATCTGAGTGGCGATCAAATCAACGCACTTTCAGCAATGGTGTCGGAAAGCAATAAGCGTTTAGATACGGTTAACCGTATCACCAGTAACGCTTCCATGATCGTCGCTAATGCGTACCGAGAATTAGTGGCTGAACGTCCCCAAGTGTTCGCCCCCGGTGGTGCTTGTGACCATCATCGTAACCATGCCGCTTGTATCCGGGATATGGGCTTTATTCTCCGTTATGTCGCCTACTCCATGGTGGCAGGAGATGCCAGTGTGATGAATGACCGTTGTCTCAATGGTCTGCGGGAAACCTACCAAGCGCTAGGAACACCTGGAGATGCCGTAGCATCCGGGATCGGCAAGATGAAAGATGCCGCGATCGCCATTGCCAACGACCCCAATGGCATTACCCAAGGAGATTGCAGCGCTCTGATGTCTGAGTTAGCGGGCTATTTTGATACAGCAGCAGCCGCCGTTGCTTAAGGTCGAGTTTAAACGGCTTTTTGACAATTAAATAAACCTGACAACTTAACCGAGTCAATCATTTAGGAGAACAAAGATACTCATGAAAACCCCAATTACTGAAGCGATTGCTGCCGCTGACGTGCGCGGTTCTTATCCGACTAATACTGAAATGCAAGCCATTTTTGGTCGTTTCAGTCGGGCGAAGGCGGGTCTGGATGCTGCCAAAGCGTTTACTGATAATGGTCAGGGATGGTCTGAAGCCGCTGCTAATCATGTTTATCAGAAATTCCCCTACACCACTCAAATGGAAGGACCCCAATATGCCTCGACTCCAGAAGGCAAGTCCAAGTGTGTGCGGGATATTAACAACTACTTGCGTGTGATCAGCTACTGCTGCGTAGTCGGTGGAACGGGTCCACTGGATGAATATGTGATTGCTGGCGTTAAAGAATTCAACGCGGCTCTCGGTTTGTCGTCCAGTTGGTACGTGGCGGCTCTCGAATTTGTCCGTGACAATCATGGTTTATCTGGAGATGTTGCAGGTGAAGCGAACATTTACCTCAACTATGCCATCAATGCTTTGAGCTAGAAACCAGTACGGCTACCAGGAAAGTCATGGATTCAGTCGAGATGTTTTAGACCATTTGTTTCCCTGTACTAGCCTGTATCGGGTCTGGAGGATAGGCGATAAGCAGTTATTGTCTATCAATCAGACCCGAATCTTGTTTATAGTAGAAGGCGGCAAGGTAGAAGGCGGCAAGGTAGAAGGCGGCAAGGTAGAAGGCGGCAAGGTAGAAGGCGGCAAGGTAGAAGGCGGCAAGGTAGAAGGCGGCAAGGTAGAAGGCGGCAAGGTAGAAGGCGGCAAGG
>NZ_JAVKBY010000259.1:0-36592 GCF_040222985.1 Coleofasciculus sp. F4-SAH-05 | reverse complement strand
AACCCATCCCGAACTCGGCTGTGAAACGTTGCTGCGGCGAAGATACTTTGGGGGTAGCCCCCTGGGAAAATAGCTCGATGCCAGACTTTTTATTTTATTTATATATAAAACCCTCTTTTCTTCACCGAAAGAGGGTTTTATTTGTTCTATTTAGCTTTTTTCGCCGGAACCCACTTAGTCTTTTAGTCTTGGGCAACAGTATCCTATTATTCAACATTCAACACTATCTTTTTTTGCTTCTTTTCTGTTCTTTAGTAAGTACGTCATCATTTCACCCTTACCTTTAACCTGAATCGTACCTCGCTCTTCAAACCTTGAATCGGGTGGGTATAAATGAGATGGTTACGACAAGATGATAGATCAGCCTTCATCTCAACCGTTTTGAACTTTACATCCTGATTTAGGTATGCCACATTAATCTGAAAATTGCCTGAGAAGGGAGGTAGAATTCGATAAATAATGATTATAGTATCTATGCCTACCTGATTGCCAATTTTTGTAAGACATTATGAATCTATAAAAACAGCAGTTAATGCTTTAAAGCGCAACGCGATCGCTAAAACCAAATATCTTCGGTAAAATCTCAATGGTAGTCGTTATCCTCAACGCTTGTGAGTTCTCATCCCACCAATCCAATCCAGACTCCTCCAGACTCAGCCATCCCCAACTCCATATTCCCTGGAGAAGTCTTTGCCAAGACGGCTGAGTTTGATCTGTGTATCCGGCAACTCTTGCCACACTATGATGAAATGCTAGCGAGCATCGCACGCTGTATCCCGTCTCAGGCGAAACGTATACTGGATTTGGGGTGTGGGACTGGCGAATTGAGTTTCAAGGTATTCCAGCACTGTCGAGATGTCCAAGTCGTCGGCGTGGATTATTCTCCCCGGATGATCAAGTTTGCTAAAGCCAAGCTAGAGACAGCCGGATATCGTCAACAGTGGACAGGTATCGAAGGAGATTTTGGTGATTGGGCAAATCATCAGTTATCGGTTGGACAGGGTTTTGATGCTTGTATTTCCTCACTAGCTATTCATCATTTAACGGATGAAATGAAGGTCAAACTGTTTACTAAAATTCGGGAAAGCCTTAAGCCTGGCGGTGTGTTTTGGAATGCTGATCCGGTTGTTCCTGAATCACCAATTTTGTCAGAAACCTATAAGCGTATTCGCGACGAATGGTGTGTACAACAGGGAACCACGTTAGCCGAAGTCAGGACGAAAACAGGCAAAAGTATTCCCTATGGATATTCTCAACCGGATCAATTAGCCACATTAGCAGCCCATTTAGACATGTTGAAAGCGGCTGGGTTTGAATCTGTAGCCGTACCTTGGAAATATTACGGGTTAGCTGTATTTGGTGGAGAAAAGACAGAAGGCAAAGGGTAGGGGAGCATCCCAATTTTGCGCGTTAGCTCTTTTTAGAGGGTTGAAACTATTGAAATATCGTTGCTTTTGGGAATGGTGTTTCCAAAATGGGATGCTCCCAAGGGTAGCAGGGGAGATGCGGGAGATGAGGGAGAGAAGAATTTTCTTAGCGGAACAATGAACAATGAACAATGAACCATCAACAAATGACAAATCTAAATAGTCAATAATTTACGGATTTGATCTGCCATAGTTTGGCTAGCGCTATCCGCCGTTACCAGTTCAATTTGTTCAGCACTGCTAGCACCCAATCCGAGTTCTACCGCTCTTTTAATTTGCTCTAACTCCCAAATTGAACCACTAGAAACCGCGTCAGTGGTGCCAAGCGATCGCAAGATGGCAATGGCAACAGCATCAACCGCCACGCGATCGGTTCCCGCCAGCATTACCCCGGCTTTTACCTTCTTCCCAGAGGCGGGTCCGCCATTGACAAAAGCCTCTACCCCATCTAATAGAATCAGCGCTGGTTTGTAGGCTTGGTTAATTTCAGCAATCATGACTCGTTGGTGAGGGGAGGAATGTAAATCCTGCATATAATTAAACGAATCCCCAGGCACATATTTGGCAACCATCCCCACGGAATTCTTCAGCGACAGGGTAAAATGACCGCCAAAACGATGGGTTTTTAAGCAACAGGTATTGATAATTGCCCCTGCATCTAAAATCGGACTGGCAAAGGCAAAGCCTTTTTGCCAGTGGGTTCCTTCGGCGGAAATGTACTGCCATTGATCAGCATCCATCTCATCAAAGACAATCGTCTCTAAGCCATAGCGATCTGCCAATTGAAACACCTGTTTTTGTTCCATGGCTTGACGAGTATTTGCCATCCCAGAGCGATCGCCAATGGTAATTCCTTTTGTACCAGCCTTCTGTAAGTCTTGCACCAGCGCCTCTAGGAGTTGCGTATCCGTGGCGGCTGGGGCGGGATCTCCGGTGTTATAGTTGGGCTTGAGAAATACAGTGCGATCAGAGATACCCTCTGGTTGTAGCAAGTCAAGTGCTTTCTGAGTTCCAGCTACTCGGTTATCGGTACGCACGAGAACAACTTTACTGACATTAACATTACCCGATGTAGACTGGGCGATGGGGGTGGATGTAGTGGTGGGAACTGTCCCATCAACGGCTGCATCAGGTGCTGGCGAGGTGGAATTCACGGTTCTGCAAGCCGCAGGTAGAATCGATGTTCCTGCAGCCAGTGCTGCTAAACGCAGAACGCGGCGTCTTTTGTACTTGCGAGTCGAGTTATCGGGTTGCATGGTGGCTTGAGTTCAAAAACAGCAGCTCTGAATTAAAAGAGTGGCTCAGAGCATTAAATCGCGATCAGATTTGGCTTGATGGCATTATAAATTAAAGAGGATAGGGAAATAGGGGCGATGGCAAAGTATTCTCACCGACCAAAAAAGGATGACGCGGTTCTCAGGGGTAAAAATCCACCCCCAACTAAAGGCGTAGTCTTAGGTGGTATGGCTGGGGTGAGGATGCGTTTAACCTCTCTTGTCGTGGAACAACGTTTAGCCGCTATTAGCGAAGCCATCGCTTATGGGGATGCGGGGTTAAATTTAGTGCAGGAAGCTTTTGTGCAAGATGAATCCCCACGGGTACGACAAGCAGCACTCTTAATCCTGTGGAATAAGCAACAACCGTGGGTTCAACAAGCCATTCAACATTATGTTCCGGCTAATCGGGTTGCCTGGTGGCGGTTAAATGAAACCGAAGGAGACATCGCGGCGGATAGTTTGGGGGGAAATGATGGCACAATTAAGGGGGCAACACCAGTGACGATGGTTCCCGGTCGAATGCCGGGATTAGGCGGTGCGGGACACCCCGATGAAGTGAATTCGGAGTCTTATCGCTTTGTCGAATATGTTCTACCTCAAGGATTAGGGAGTGCGTTGCAATTTGATCGGGATGACTATGTGGAAATTCCCCATGGATCAGCCTTGAATTTTGGGGTGGGGGATTTCTCCATTGGTGTGGGAATTAAAAGTCGTAGTCGCGGACTTGAGGTAATTTTGGATAAGCGTGTGGAAACTTCTGGTTCGGTGCAAGGATATTGTTTATATCTGCATAAAGGTCGGTTGGGTTTACAATTAGCGGATGGAATCGAGTTAGCTTGGACGAATTATGATAGTCAGTGCTTAATTGCCGATGATCGCTGGCATTATCTGGTGGTTACCGTTGACCGAGATGCGACTGATGGAGGACGATGGTATGTTGATGGGATTGAGCTGGGGAATCGGTTTAACCCGACGAGACGACAGGGTTCGCTGAATAATTTTAAACCTCTGCGATTGGGACGACGTTCTGATCATCCGAGTTCACCGGGATTCTTTCAGGGTAGGATGAGTGATGTGCAACTGTTTAATCGATCGCTAACCGCACCTGAGATTCTAGCGGTTTATCACAAGGTTGGGGTGAAAGGGACGCGATCGGGATTTATTCATAAGTAGTTAGTAGTTTGTGATATCTAATCTGATGTTTTTTTTACGCAGAGGAACGCAGAGGTTTTCGCAGAGGGACGCAGAGAAATTGGTAGTATTTGGGGGGAGGTTTTATAGAATTGGAAAAATAAACGGAAATGATATTATAAATGATTATGGTGGAGCCTTTTAATCAACCCAGAGACAATGACGCTGTTCTTGGTTCGTCTTATGCTGCCCCTCTGGGTGCGGTTATTTTAGGCGGGATTGCAGGGGTTAAGCGGCGTCTGGCAGGTGACGATGAGATGGTGAGAATTGCTGCACTTAAAGATGCGCTGAAGTATGGAGAATCTGGTTTAGGGTTAATTATCCCCGCCTTACAAGATGAGTCAGAACAAGTGCAGCGAATTGCCTATTTACTGTTGCGCGATCGCACTGAACGAGAGGCGAAGCGGGCGTTAAATGCGTATCTCCCTTATCATCTGTTTGAGGATATCACAACGCATAAGGCGGGTCAATCCATTGCCATTAGTCCCGATGGGACAAGGATTACCTATTTACGCGGGAAAACTATTCGAGTTTACCATATCGAGACGCAAGAAATCCTCTACAAGATTCCAAAATATCCCAAAGCCAAAGAATTTTTGGCGTTGACTGATGATGTGAAAATAGTGGTGCGAGTCAGTAATGGTGCAAGTCATGTCATCGAGATTTGGGATCAGGGAGAACTTCGCCACAGTCTCTATGGACATCAAGATGTGATTCGGGCGATCGCGATTTGTCCTGATGGTCGAATTATCGCCAGTGGCAGTCAGGATACCACGATTAAACTTTGGCATCTAGAAACGGGTAAACTGATTTGTACGTTCAGTAATCAATTAACTCTAGGGGCGCATACGGATGAGATTTGGAGTCTTGCCTTTAGTGCGGATGGTAATACGTTAGTCAGTAGTAGTCGGGATGGCAAGATTAAGCTGTGGGATTGGCGGACAAGAGATCGACCTCGGACATTGAAAAGTTACGCTAACCAAGTGGCAATGAATCCTGATGGGTTGACGTTAGCGAGTACCAATTGGCAAGGACAAATCCAACTCTGGAATCTGGCGACTCACCAGGTTGAACATACGTTGGAGGGATATTATTATGCGGTGAATAGTCTTTTGTTTAGTCGATATGGGCGAATTTTAATCAGTGGTGGGAATGATGGGGACATTAAGTTTTGGGATGTGGCGACGGGAAAGCAAATTCAAACATTGACGGGACATAAAGAGGCTGTAACCTGTCTGACGTTTTGTCGGGATGGGCAATACTTAGTTAGTGGAAGTTTGGATAAGACGATTAAGATATGGGGGTGTATAAATAATGAAATAATTTAGATGAATAACATAAGAAAAATATACAGCTTATGATATCTTGCGACCTTACTCCTTCCCTTCTGCCTTGTCTTAAGACTAAAGTCCTTACTACGAACTTCCATTTAGGCGTGTAATGTAAAATCCGTTACTGATGGCGGGTTTTGTTGATCCATTCTCGCAGATAAACTGAGTGAATAAACCCGCCTTGACTAGAAGAATAAATGCTCGATTTTTTATTGCCAGCGTCCGACAACTACTCGCACTGTACCATCTTCTAACACGTCTTCTTCTTCGACATTAAACCCTTGCTCTTGCACGGAATGCATTAGCATTTTATGAGCATACTTTTGATTAACGGAATTGACGAATTCTGTTTGGTTAATTCTCGCCCCCCAAAAATCTGCCACGAGTTCAAACGTCTCCCCATTTTGGCGAAAGCCTAAATCATAACCATTAGACTGGCGAATCACGTATTCGGCTTCGGTGGTATTCCCGTGATAGCCACGTACCGAGGTATTGCATTCGACTTGATACCCCAACTCCTGCAATGTTTGATGCAGAATTTCGCCGTTTTTGATCTGAATGTTGATGGTGGTGAAGTGAGACATAGTTTTAGATGATGGTTAAAATTGGTGTCCTAACCGCCGTGACGGGTGATAGATATGGGTTTATGGCGAAGACAGCGCAACTACGAACCCAGACTAAGGAGTGTGTCATTCAAGTTAAGGCAATGAATAATCGGGTAAATTTCTCTCTAGGGAAGGATGTGGGAGTGAGACTCTAGCCAGACGCGATCGCAAGTCTATTCTGTTTAGTGTAAAGCATAACCGCATCTAGGAGGGTTCTCAATGGGACTTCGGAAATTAATGGGTTTGGGGTTAGTGATGCTACTTTTGCCAGCTTGTAGTATTTTCTATGAAGACGAAGCAGCTATAACGCCAGAGGAGACAGTAGATGAGACAGCCATAGACAACGCTTCCACCTTAGGCAAGGAGGAGTTGGAGAAGGATTATGATTTAACCTGGGATTTAGATGTTGAACAAACCATAGAAGCGGAATACAAAAATAAACCGATAATTTTGGCTGAGTCTGTGGAACTCCTAGCCGTGGATTGAATGGGAGTTTGCCCAGATTGCGGCTTGGGTGCGATCGCGTAGGTTCAATCGGCTTAAGATATTGGTAATATGATTCTTCACTGTCTTCTGGGAAATATACAGAGTTTGGGCAATTTCCCGGTTATTCGCACCCGTGGCGATTAAGCGGAGGATTTCCTGTTCTCTGGGGGTGAGTTCATCCCAAGCGGTGGAGGAATTGGAGACAGAAGCAGGGATTTGCGTCATAATCTTTTGACCAATTCCTGGTCCGAGTTGAGTATACCCCTTATGCACCGCCCGAATTGCTTGGGCTAATTCATCGGGGGGTGTATCTTTAAGTAAATAGCCAGAGGCGCCATAATGCAGGGCTTGGGTGACGTACTCATCATCATCGAATGTGGTTAAAACCAAGATTTTGATGGGGGGAAACCGTTGACAAATTTCCTTGGTAGCGGCGACACCATCCATAATCGGCATACGTACATCCATGAGGATAATATCAGGGTGTAAGGTTTCCAATTGTGCAATTGCCGTTTCTCCATTATCCGCTTCTCCGATAACCTCGAAATCATCTTCAAATTGTAATAAGGCTTTTAACCCGCGTCGGACTAGATTTTGGTCATCAACTAATAGGATTTTAATCATAAAAGGGCGGGTTTTGTACAAAGTTTAACATCAATAGCCAAGCAGAAATTCCCTAAACCCGCCCCTACACACTCAACCCTAAATCAGGGCGGGTTTTGTACAAAGTTTACCATCAATAGCCAAGCAGAAAGTTCCTAAACCCGCCCCTACACACTCAACTACTTATGACGAATGACAAATGACATAATTACCACTCAACCCTAACTTGACACCCTTGTCCGGGTGCTGTGTTAATTGTAAAACGACCCCCTAACGCTTGAGTACGTTCCCGCATCCCTTGTAGTCCAAAACCTGTGGTATTCTGCGTCACATCGAATCCTCTGCCATTATCCTGAATCATCAGATGGAACCGGGAATCTGTCCAAATCTGGATACTCACCTCCGTGGCTTTGGCGTGTTTATAGATATTCGTCAGGGATTCTTGGATAATCCGATAACTCGCCATTTTCACATCGGGCGTCACCGGATGGGACAAATTGATCTGACAATCAGGTAAGATACCAGTAGACTTGTGGAACTCTTGGATTAAAGACGCGATCGCATTCTCTAGAGATTGCCCTTGTAACGGGTTAGAACGCAGGGTGGCTACGGATTGACGCACGTCTTGCAGTGCAGTAGCCGCAACTTGTTTGACTTCGAGTAAAAAATCTTTGGCTTCGGCGGGATTTGATTCCATCAGTCGCAACGCGGCTTCTAAGTGTAGATTAAACGTAATCAGGGAATGTCCCAAGGAATCATGGATTTCCCTCGCAATACGATTCCGTTCTTGCAGCGTCGCCATATCCTCAATCCGGATAGCATAGCGCCGCAGTTGAGCATTTGCCTGTGCCAATTCGTCCCGACTGCGCCGTTCAGCTAATACAGCATCAACTAATAACTGGAGGAAGACCAAGACTAAGCCAAAGACTACTATAGAACTTAACAGGATAAATAGCCAGCGTTCTGGCATTGCCAAAACTGGCGGGCGAAAGGGAGGGCGAGGGTGAAGGCCGCGAGACTGAAATCGGTCAACTTCTCGCATTAGAAATAAGACAAAGGCGAATCCGGTAATAATTAAGCGGCTTTGCCGTTCAAAGATAAAACAGTTTCGGATAACTAAAATAATTAAAATCAAGGGTAACATACGAAGTTTACCCACCAAGGAGACAAGGAGAATTACGCCAATTTCCACGCCGGTATAAATCACCTTGACCGATTTCTGAGTCGGTAATCTCAACCCCATGATGCCAAAGACAGCTAAACCCAACAGATTCAGGAGAGGGAAGCGAGGGAGGTGGGGAAAGGGAAACCGCAGGAATTCAATGATAGCGATGATTCCCAAGAGAATCCATTCTAGATATAAAAGGAAAGGAATTGGATGTTTGGTCATTTATCATTGGTCATTGGTCATTTATCATTGGTCATTTGTCATTGGTCATTGGTCATTGGTCATTGGTCATTGGTCATTGGTCATTGGTCATTGGTCATTTGTCATTTGTCAGGGAATAGGGAATAGGGAATAGGGAACAGGGAACAGGGAACAGGGTAAGGTAGAGTTTTGAGTTAACTCACAACTTCCCCATCTCCCCCATCTCCCTCATCTCCCTCATCTCCCCCACCTTCCCCACACCTAAAACACTAGGACTAAAGTCCTACCTCAAATCAGGACGTTTGCCTCAGGTGGTTCACCCCTTACAGTTTCTAGGATAAAGACATCAAACACCAAATCGTTGGCAACTGTAACATCATGAACATCAAACTCTTACCTCTATTCGCCACCATCGCCGCAATTACCCTCGCGGCTGCACCTATGGCAGCATTGTCCCAACCCCGATTCGCAGAAGAACTCAACCTAACAACCGACCAACAAACGCAGTTAGAACGCATCCGGGATAATAAACACTCGCAAATCGAACAAATTCTTACCCCCGAACAACGGGAACAATTCCAAGAATTGCAGGGACAACGCCAGCGACACCGGGAAGGGATGCGGGCGCTAAATCTGACCGAAGCACAACAGAATCAGATGCGGGAAATCCACCAATCCGCACGAGAACAGATGCAGAATGTCCTAACTGAGGAACAACAAGAACAGATGCGTCAGATGCGGGGAAATCGTCGGGGTCAAAGAGGAATGGGACGCCCCAATCAAGCCCAATAGATAAAAAGTAACCCGAAAACCCCGTAGGGGCGCACGTCAGTGCGCCCTTTCTCAACATGACTCTCAACCAGATACCCGACTTCTTCAAGAAGTTGGGTATCTAATTAACATCCCCGCCATTAAAATCATGACCTTAAACGAATTAGGTCAACTCTTAGAAACCTATCCCCTCAACGCCGAGGTTTACCACGCCAGTGAAGTAACTCTAGACAAATTCCGTCAGATGGTGATAGAGAATTTAGAAGATCCCAATAACTTCGTCTTAGTCAACTACTTACGAAAAACCATGGGTCAGGAACGGGGCGGACATATTTCCCCGATCGCGGCTTATAATCAACAGAGCGATCGCTTTCTAATTTTAGATGTATCCCGCTACAAGTATCCGCCCATTTGGGTCAA
Source organism: Coleofasciculus sp. F4-SAH-05 (assembly GCF_040222985.1). Classification (NCBI taxonomy): domain Bacteria; kingdom Bacillati; phylum Cyanobacteriota; class Cyanophyceae; order Coleofasciculales; family Coleofasciculaceae; genus Coleofasciculus; species Coleofasciculus sp. F4-SAH-05. Next base: position 27,112 of record NZ_JAVKBY010000259.1, on the reverse strand, counting down.
AGCGGAAGAACTCTGGCAAGCCATGGCAACGGTGGATTCTACTTCGGAAAAAACCAGGGGTTTTGTTCTGATTAATCGTCGTTAATTAGGGGAAAGCTGAATCAGCGTATAGTTGGTAAAAGTTATCGGTGGGTAGGGCGGGTTTTGTTGTTCCGTTAGTTCTGAGGATCTGAATTTAGTCCCTAAACCCGCCCCTACAATTGTGACTAAACCCGCCCCTACAACCATTGACAGACGGACAGACGGACAGACGTAGCATGAGGAGTCTCTACATTGATACAGGGAATCTGGTAAGATTTCCCCTTGGCATCTTTTAATCCCGCACGAATGTCTATCCATTCTCCCGTCACCGTTACCGTTCCTGCTACAACCGCCAACTTAGGTCCCGGATTTGATTGCATTGGCGCCGCCTTAACTCTGTACAACAAGTTCACGTTTACTCGTCTGAGTTCGGATACTCCCTGGGAAACGGAACGGGCGGTGAGAATTCGGGTGTCAGGTGTCGAGGCAAACCAGGTAAAAACTGATGAAACGAATCTGGCTTACCAAGCCTTTCTGAAACTATACAACCAGATTGGTCATACACCTCCCCCCGTCCAACTCAAAATTGATTTAGATGTCCCCCTCGCCAGAGGGTTAGGAAGTTCCGCTACGGCGATTGTCGGCGGATTGGTTGGCGCTAACCAACTCGCTGGGGAACCCCTGAGTCAAACCGAAATCATGGAATTAGCGATCGCGCTGGAAGGACATCCGGATAATGTTGTCCCCGCTTTGTTGGGCGGCTGTCGTCTGGCGGCGCGGGGGGATACGGTTCTCAAGAAATGGGAGATTTGTGATATTCCCTGGCATGATCAAATTATCCCTGTCGTCGCCATTCCCAATTTTGAACTCTCCACCCAAGAAGCGCGACAGGTACTCCCCACCCAAGTGAGTCGGGCGGATGCTATTTTTAATATTGCCCATTTCGGCTTATTGATCCGCGCCTTGGCAACGGGACGAGGTGATTGGTTACAAACTGCCCTCCAGGATAAGTTACATCAACCCTATCGACAGGCTTTGATTCCGGGGTATGAAGCGGTACAAACCGCCGCCTTAAAAGCGGGGGCTTATGGAGTGACGATTAGTGGTGCTGGTCCGACTTTGTTGGCGCTTGTCGAGCCGATGCAAGCTGAAGCCGTAGTCACCGCTATGGCATCCGCTTGGCAAAAGGTGGGAATTTCTGCAATAGCGCGATCGCACTCGATTGACACCCAGGGGACCCAAAGCGCGATCGCACCCGCCATTTAACCCGCCTTTAAGGAGACAGGGGGTGTAGAGACGTAACCGACTAAGTCTCGACACTCCTTAAAACCAGGCTCACTCAATGATCCCGCCGGGTCGAAATCATGTCCGATTAGCGAAGCGAAGGATCAACACTCAACACTCAGGGCGGGTTTTGAACAAACGTTATCGTCAATAGCGAAACGCGATTCCCTAAACCCGCCCCTACACACTCAAAACTTCCCCAATTCATAGCTATGCCATAGAAAATCCTCTATGTTTTGACCAAGCACTTCTTATCCGATAATCTGAATAAGGTCTTAAACTTTTGTTACATTGTTCAATGAAACCCCTATTTGTTTCATCACCCGTTTCTGGCATGAACTCAATGTTAGTCACTTGATTCAATAGCAATCTCAGCAATTTTTATGACTCCAAATCGACCCGATTATCACCATTCTGAATGATTCAGATAATTTTGACAAAACGATACTGCGATTCACGTTGAAACTTGGAGGAGTCATACAAAGTGGCAAATGCGAACGATATAGTTGTCCTAAAACAAGGTGTTGAAAATTGGAATCGATGGCGACTGCAAAATATTAACTTAAATTCAAACCAGAGTAAAGCCAATGTAGTCAAACTGAACTTTAGTAAAGTTGATCTGAGTGGATTGAATCTCAGTGAGTATAATTTGCAAAACTTCAACCTCAGTCGAGCCAATCTCAGTCGGGCGAATCTCAGTCGAGCCAACCTCAGTCGGGCGAATCTCTGTGAAGCAATTTGCCATACAACCAACCTCAGTCAAGCCATTTTAATCGATACCAACCTCATGGCTGTTTTCTTAAGAAATGCTGACCTCAGAGGCGCAAACTTGAAAGGAGCGGATTTAACCGATGCGAATCTCAGTGGTGCTGATTTGACAGGCGCTAATCTCAGTGAAACAAATCTGAAAGGAGCAAACCTGAGAAATACCAATCTGAATCAGGCGAACCTCAATGGTGCGAATCTGAGTGGGGCAATTTTGAAGGGCGCGATTATTTGTCAAGTCTAGGGGGGACTGAATGTTGTTGAACTTCCAGATTCCCATTCCCTGACAGAAGGACAAAGCCAAGAAGATAAATTTTTTTAACCAGCATTTGCCAAAACCGAAACTGTATCGGTAAAATGCTGGTTATATTCTTATCCTCTGAAAGCGAGACGTATTCCTCTGAACAAAGAATAAACAGCCCAGTTTTGGCATGATTTCTATCTAAAAAAATAATTTATGCCTAGTTTGGTTTGTCACAAAAAATATCATTATTTTTTAAAGTTGCGGAAAAAGATAAATTATACCTGAATAGGTGTTTTACCGTTTAACCCGAATCAGAGTTTTATCAGTTAAACTCTACCCTTTATGATAAAATTATCGATACAACGAAAAATCGTCGTAGGATTTGGACTAACCTCTAGCCTGATCGTGATCGTTAGTTTAAGTGGATATTATAGCGCATTTCGCCTGAGAGAGACAAATCACAAAGAACTCCATACCAAAAAAGTATTAACGAAACTTGAAGAAGTCTTAGCTGAAATTACGGATGCCGAAACGGGACAACGGGGTTATCTTCTCACGGGTGAACAGCGCTATCTGGAACCCTATCAAAAAGCCATTGATAAAGTCGAAGATGATATCAAGCAGCTACAAGACTTGACAGTAGACAACCCTTACCATCAACAAAAGTTAGAGCTAGTCGTCCCTTTAATTAATACCAAGTTTGCCGAACTTGAGCAAACAATTAACTTAAGAAACGAGCAAGGATTGGACGCGGCTTTAGCGATTGTCAACACAAACGAAGGCAAACTGATCATGGATCATATCCGCGATATCTTTCATCAGATGAAGGCGGAGGAAGAGCGGCTATTGTATGCGAGATCGCAGCACACTCAAGGCACAGTCCATACGACAATATGGATTTTCTCCATTGGACTCATTTTTGACTTAGGTATTCTTGTTTTTGTCTATTATCACATTTATCGCGAAATTAATCAACGGCTGGAGGCTCAAGATCAATTACGAGATAGTGAAAGTCGGCTCACTCAATTCTTAGAAGCGATACCTGTCGGCGTTTTTGTCGTTGATCAAAACGGTATACCCTACTATGCCAATCAGACGGCAAAGAAACTTTTTGGGCAAGGTCTAATTCCCACCAATCCTGCCAATCAGCTACCCGAAATTTATCCAATTTATTCTCCTAAATCTGAGAAAATCTATCCCGCCAATCTTGAGCCAATTATCCAAGCACTTAACGGTAAAAATTCCATCTATGAAGGGATAGAAATTCACCAGCCCGACAAAATAGTGCCGATTGAGGTTTTAGGAACCCCCATCTTTGATGACAAGGGAAATGTTAGCTACGCCATTGTCGTGCTGAACGATATCACCGAACGCAAACGGGGGGAAGCCGAACGACTCAAGTTTACAGGTCATCTGAATAAACTCAATCATGCTTTTTCTCGCTTTGTGCCGGGTCAATTTCTCCAGTTACTCAATAAGGAGACTATTATTGATGTTAAGTTAGGCGACCAAGTTGAGAAAGAAATGTCCGTGTTATTTTCGGATATTCGCGACTTCACTGCTCTTTCGGAAGGGATGACCCCTGAAGAGAATTTTAAATTCATCAATTCCTATCTATCCCGAATGGAACCCACTATTATTAAAAATCAAGGATTTATTGATAAATATATTGGGGATGCGATTATGGCACTCTTTAGTGGCGGTGCGGATGATGCGGTTAAAGCTGGAATTGCCATGTTGCATCAGTTAACTGAATATAATCAACATCGAGCTAACTGTAATTATCGAGCCATTCAACTAGGTATGGGCATTAATACAGGAACATTAATGTTAGGGACTGTGGGCGGATATAACCGGATGGACACCACTGTGATTAGTGATGCGGTGAATTTAGCGGCTCGTTTGGAAGGCTTAACCAAAAATTATGGCGTATCATTATTAATTTCTCACCACACGTTCAAACAATTACAAAATCCCTACGACTATGCTATCCGCATGATTGATCACGTCAAAGTCAAAGGCAAATCTGAACTGGTGACTGTCTATGAAATCTTTGATGCTGACTTACCGGAAGTCCGAGAGGGTAAACTGGCAAATCAAGACCGATTTGCCTTAGCGTTGTCTCTGTATAATCAACAGGCTTATGCAGAAGCGCTACAACTGTTTGAAGCCTGTTTGTGCCAAAACCCAGCGGATCAGGTGGCGCAAATTTATCAGCAACGCTGTCATCTGAATCCTAATATCAATTCTGTGTAAACCCCAACACCTGCCCGGAGTTTAAACTCCGGGCTAATCGCTTAAGTCTATTTAAATGGACTAAAACTCTTATATCGTCGTCTAAAGATGACTTGATACCAAGTTACAGTCAAAGAGGTAATCGGTCACGCATTTAAATTGGGAATGGGTAGCGAGCTTGCTGGCTCGCCTGACAAGGATTTTGCAGGTGTTGACATTAAGCTTTAAATGCCGAATAGTTTAAACAAACATGGCAACCTTCTTTGGGCTTACCCTATTTTCCTGTTCAACCTGTAAGACATTACCATACAGATTGGCAATAATCTGTTGACCAATTCTGGTTACCTCTAAATAACGCAAAGCAGGTTGGATATATTGTAACACAATTGTCCAGAAAAAATTGGGGTAGTTTTGCCGCAGTTCACCCGGATTGTGATAGCCTAAAATCTTATTTGCGCCACTTTCTTCAAACTCACCAAACAATGCGGGAATCTTTTGTAAGTAACGTGGATCACTAAGCTGACCAATCAAATCAGCCGCACGAGTCAAACCCGGATAATTAATCGTATCTTGATGGGCGTGATCAGCAGGTACTGGGAAACGGGTTAACTCAATATTGCGTTTTACGATGGCACAATCAATGAAGGGATGAGCGCCAAAATACTCGTCCACAAACCGCTTTCCTCGGTCAACATGATAGGATGTCAAACTCGCATCGGTTGCCCCCTGGGGCAAGGATATCATCATATCATCAAGACCAATCACGTACAATCGTTGATCCGGTTGGTCATTTCGGCAAATCCCCTTAATATAGCCGATGTCATGGCATAACCAAGACACAATTGACGTGAGCCAATCTTGACGGGAAACGTTTCCGTCTAGGATATGTTTTCCTCGAAGGATTTCTTGTCCGACTAAGCTTACCAAAATGGTATGTTCAACATTGTGGTATAGAGCATCACTCTGGGTAATCTGTTCTAGAGCCACTTGAGCCACTCCAGCGATAACCTCAGCATAATCGGGTTGAGAATTTCCGTAAGTCTGGCGGTAGCCGACTTGTAGGCGTTCGACACAATCGCGAACTAGCACCCCTGTTAAATTAAACATTGTTCTTCCCCTGTCATACTATCTAAATTTACAACCGAGTCGGGTATTTCAGCCCGGTTGGGCGGATTTACCCTGGTAGATTCACAGATCAATCGGTGGGGAACACCTATTTATTAGTTTCGTTGATCATCTGGGTTATGTAAACCATAAAACCTCACAAAAATAAAAGAATAGTTTGGGAGAGCTAACAATCCAAAACATTTTTATTGGTTAATTAAATAAAATGAAAACTTCATAAAACCTCATAACTATTTCTTTGTATGTTCGTCGTCAATTTTATCGAAGTATTATGAGAAACCGGGTTTCTCGTGAGGATGACAACGAAATATCAAGCTTTCACCCTGCATAACCCGGTTTCTTGACCGATGTCCTAGCTAATAAGCGATCGCGCCTACATAGAACAGTTTTACTATTATATAGAGAGACGTTGAGGTGGGAAAATCGTGATGCCAGTGCCAGAAACGAATCAACAGACAGCAATACCTACACCCAACCTCTACGAAACCGATTTTTATGCTTGGACGCAGGAACAAGCATCGTTACTCCGCCAACAGCAGTGGAGTCAGCTTGATTTGGGCAATCTGATTGAGGAGATTGAATCCTTGGGGAAACAGCAACGCCAGGAATTGCGAAATCGGTTGACGGTACTGATTGGACATTTGTTGAAATGGGAGTACCAACCGCAACGCCGGAGTCGGAGTTGGCTGGCGACGATTCGCGTACAGCGCCGTGATACGTCACAGTTGCTCAAAGACAACCCAAGCCTAAAGCCTTACCTTGAGGATGCACTGGTTTTAGCTTACGAGAACGGTAGAGATCTGGCAATGGGAGAAACTGACTTGCCAGAGCCAACCTTTCCCCAGACTTGTCCCTACAGTTTGGCGGAAATTTTAGAGGATAGCTTTTATCCGGGTGAACCGAGTGAGTTGGTCGAGGAATTGGAGTAGAGGTTGGCTTTCCCACATCAAGCTGACTTCAGTAGATTTGTGATCACCCTAACCCTTTAACTTAAGGGGAATGTCACTGACTTAAGACTGGTGGGCTGTTCCCTGTTCCCTGTTCCCTATTCTCTGACGAATGACGAATGACGAATGACGAATGACAAATGACAAATGACAAATGACGAATGACAAATGACAAATGACAACCTACCACCAAATCAAGCGTCGGGGTGGAAAGCCTGACTCCTCCCACGAGTCTCCAGCTTCGTTCAAAACAGCCTCCAGTTCAACCACGGTAAACTCGTAACCATCAGTAGCCGCCATTTCTACAAACTCTTCCTTGGTTTTGAGTGCGTCGTACTTAGCTCGCAATTTTTTATCTTTTCCGCCTGCTTCGAGTAAATTGATCACATTGTCTTGAGACATCTTTGCTGACCTCCATTAGAAACCTGGGTAATACCAATTCTGGATAAAGTTGCACTTGCTCTAGCCTAACGCTTACGCCACCTACCCTGACTAAAGAAAGGTTTGCCGGGGTAAATATTCAGTGCAATGTTCCAAGTAAATGGCATGAGATAGCTCATCTCATGGGTAGTATCTCAGCCTATCCTGTAGTTTTTTGTATTTGAGATATCTTTTTGGGATGATTTTTTCCTGAGAACTGTTGCAATTTATTACTATAAAATTAAAAAATTTTACAATTAATGAACTAGAGACGCACTAATGCAAACAGGCTGCTCAAAAATTAACCTCACGACTCCTCAGGCTAAATCACTTCAAAGTCAGATTCATCCAGGGACGTTCTGTAATTTTAACCCTATTTTAACCTTTTCTTATACATAAGAATACCTGGGGTGACAAGTATGGAGATCCCAGTTTTTGTCAAGGTTTCCGGACATAATAGTTAGCTATTATTCCATCAAGATTAGTCGCAGCGCATCTAAACAAACATACCAGGGAAAGGGGCGGTCTTTGAGGTTAGCCCATTTTTCCTTGTAGACCTCAACTTGCAGGTGGTAGTGTTGGGAATGATCAGGAGGATGATGTAGTTTGATATATAACGTTGTTCGGTGTTGCGTCTCACTGGTCGTAACTAGCCAACAGGGAAAGGTATTCTCTCCATCGGGATGGTTAGGAAAGGTGAAGTGGTGGGCGCGAATTCCCACATAAGTTAATCCGTCAGGAATTGGTTCAACCACCTGAAGCGTACAGCCCCAGTCTAGCGCCTCAATTTTTTGGTATTCAATCATCTGGGCGGCGGAAAAGTTTTTACATTCAGTAACCTGTGCAACTTCAAAGCTAGGAGGACGCTCAAAAATATTTTCTTTGGTATCATTAGCAATCACGTTTCCCTGGGAAAGAATCAACAAATTCTGGCAAATTCGATAAGCTTCTTCTAGCTTATGAGTAACGAATAGTGTCACGCCTTCATAAGTGGAAAGCGTTTCACTCAGCAGCCTTTCAATCCGGCTGCGTAAATACGTATCCAGAGCGGAAAGCGGTTCATCTAAGAGTAAGGCTTCTGGCTGAATTGCCAAAGCCCTAGCTAAAGCAACTCGCTGCTGCTGTCCGCCAGAAATTTGCTCAGGGTAACGGTTTTCTAAGCCTTGCAACTGCATCATATCCATATATTTGGCAACGCGCTGTCTGCGTTCAAGTTTGGGCAAATCTTGCAGACCAAAGGTGATATTTTGGGCAATAGTTAAATGGGGAAACAGGGCATAATTTTGAAACACAAAACCAATTCTACGTTGGCGGCTAGGAAGATTAATTCCGCGTTGCGAATCAAATAAAACTCGCCCATTGAGAACAATTCGCCCCTGGTTGGGTGAGTCTAACCCCGCAATGCACCGCAGTGTCATACTTTTACCCGAACCGGACGTGCCTAAGAGTCCTAATGGTTGTCCATTGGCTTCTAATTTTGCGTCTAAGGTAAACCCAGGTAACTGTTTTTTCAGGTTAACAAAAAGTCCTTTATTGCCATATCTAACTCCCCTGTAGTTCCAAGACTGTTTAGTTAACCTCTCCCCCAACCCCTCTCCTACAAGGAGAGGGGAGTCCGACGCCCCCATTCCCTTGCAGGGAAGGGGGGCTGGGGGGGTTAGGTTTGGTTTATTGGAAAAGCATTGCCTGTAGTCCCTCCTTGCTAAGGGAGAATGGCGATAGCCGGGAGGGTTTTTCGTGGCATGATTAAAGAATGGTATTACATTTACAAAATCCGTTGCAACTGATAACCAATGCGCGATCGCGTGCCACTTGGCGGAGTGCTGTGTTCCTGACCAGTAGTTGATTGCGGCAATTACTCCGAGTGCGATCGCGACCATCAGCAGCACCCAATTCAACGCCTCGTCCATCTTACCTGCTTCTGCCGCAAAAAAGATCGCGATCGGCATGGTTTGAGTTTTACCCGGAATACTACCCGCTAACATTAATGTGGCACCAAATTCTCCTAAAGCCCTGGCAAAGGCTAAAATTGTTCCTGAAACCACGCCAGGTAATGCCAAAGGTAACAGAATCTGCCCAAAAATTCGCCATTCTGATGCCCCTAATGTCCGAGCGCAATGAATCAAATCTTTGTCAATTTGTTCAAAGGCACTCAGTACCGTTTTATACATCAAAGGAAACGCCACAACTGTAGCCGCGATTACTGTAGCTGACCAAGAAAATATGACCGTAATTCCCATTTGTTTTAATAGTTGTCCCACAGGACTATTTCTGCCCAAAAGTAGCAGTAGCAGAAAACCGATAACCGTCGGTGGTAGTACCAACGGCAGGGTAAACAACCCATCAATTAATCCTTTGGCTTTACCACGATAGCCATACATCCATAGGGCGGCAGTAATTCCCACTAATAAAGCGAAGATTGTAGCGACAAATGCGGTTTTTAGAGAAATCCACAGCGGAGATAAATCTGAATAGGGCATTCCACCAGTCCAGTAATCGAGTTATTTGAAAACCTTTAGAGATAGTTTGATGGGTAGTATCTCAGCCTTTCCTCGCATTTTCTGTAGTTTAACTATCTTTTTTATAAATTAAGTTTGTCGTCAGGGAAACTTAGCCTATACACTTGCCTCAATTAAATGGTGAAATGGCAGGATTGTTTTTTTAACGCAGAGGTGAGCGCAGAGGTACGCAGAGGGAGTTGGCGGTTGGGGAAGGATATTTAGAATAGTAGGGGCACTATCTTTGCGCCCAAGGTATAGCCGGTAGCCGGTAGGGTGTGTTAGCGAAGCGTAACGCACCATTGCTCTAATGCAAATTATAGAGTGCCATTAACGCTAAAGCCATAGTTATCAAATACAGTTTTAGCGGTTTCAGTTGAGAGAAACTGCACAAACTTTTTGGCTGAATCCGGATGTTTACTCTCTTTTAAAACCGCAACTGGATAAATAATGGGTGAGTGAGACGTTTCGGGTGCTGTGGCGACAATCTTGATATTATCTGATACGTTGGCATCCGTGGCATAAACTAAACCTGCCTGAACATTTCCGGTTTCTACATAAGAGAGGACTTGGCGCACATCTTTGGCGAAAACCAGTTTAGATTGGATGGGTTTATATAAATTCAGTGAAGTTAGGACTTCTTTCCCATATTGTCCGGCGGGTACACTTTCCGGGGCACCAATGGCAATTTTGCTCACTTTATCAGTCGTCAATCCTTCAAAGTTAGATATATCGGTTTTATCCTTTGGTGTGACTAGAACTATTGAGTTTTTCAATAAGTCTTTGCGTGTATCAGTTAGTAGTAAGTCTTTCTCTTGCAAAGCGTTCATCTGTTTTGGCGCGGCGGACAGAAAGACATCCACAGGCGCTCCTTGTTCGATTTGCTGTTGCAGAGAACCCGATGAGCCAAAGTTATAGGTAATGATAACGTTAGCTTGTTCTTGAGTATATAATGGCGCGATCGCTTTCATGGCATCCTGTAGACTAGCTGCCGCTGATACCGTAATTTCTACCGATTCTGGTGACGTGGCGGAAGGGTTCGGAGGTGTCCCTTGAGAACAACCCACAACGATTAAAAAAGCCGCCACCATCCATACCATTAAGGATATAACACGTCGTTGATTCATTTTAGTTTTGACTTATTCTGACTGTTAAATTGGATGATTATGCAACTTTGGTTCAACTATCCACGGATTAAAATAGACCAAAATTATACATTATAAATGTTACAATCCTTGATAGTCTGCTTGCTTAGACTAGCGGCTCAATTTCCACCTGGATATCAGTAGGCTTGGCGTAATAGGGAGCGGTTAACACTAACCCATCTACGCCAGTTGCCGCATAATTGGCAATATTAGCGTCATTAATCCCGCCAGCCGCCAGGGTAATCAGGGTTGGATTCATGGACTTAATCTGGGGAATTGTTTCCGCTAATGTCTCGGCGTTCACTTTATCAAATTGAATCCCATCGATTCCTGAAGTGGCTAACTTAAAGGCGGTAGCCATATCTTTGACTTCAACAATGACTTTCTTTTCTTTAACCTGGCGCTTGATTACGGGTAGTTGCTGAATAAGGGAGTCAATTCCGCCCAGAAAGTTGAGATGCTGTTGGAAGATTAAAACGGTTTCTGAGACTCCCAGTCGATGAGGATATGCCCCACCCGCTAAGATGGCTTTCACGGCGATGGGTTTGGTTGCTGGGATCACTTTGCGAGTGGTATAAAGCATTACCTTTTGATTCGCCGTTTGTGCTATATGGACTAGATTGTAGGTTTTGGTGGCGACTCCACAGGCATATTCCAGTAAATTCTGGGCAGGTTTCCAAGCCAGATGCAAGGCGGCGGCGTTTCCGGTAGCACTGAGAAAGGTGACGCCAGCGTCCAAGATTTGACCCGTTGCCAAGATTGCTGTCACCTCTGCCCCAGTTTGGCGTAAGATACTGGCGGCTTCCTCGGTACAGGCTAGAACGGTTTGGGCGCGAGTGGTAAAGCGGATTGTCCCCGTGCGATCGCCAATCCCTAACACCTGGGTGGTTAAATCAAAATAGGGAACGTCTTCTTGGATTAACTGTTCGATAAACTGCTGTGAGATAAAAACCATTACGTATGCCGCATTTTTGCATTCGGTCTTCTGACTAGGCTATATCATTTCTGCGAGGGTAAAAGTGAGTAAAATAATACATTTTGCTGGTTGACTAAAATTGTTCAGCAAAATCAGAAAATTCACTAATTTTTGGTATTATTAGCTGGTGAACCAATGACTAAAGCAGGGATTGAACTATGGAAATTAGCGCTCGCAATACCTTTAAAGGAACAGTAAAAAAGGTTGTACCTGGCTCTGTGAACAGTGAGGTGACAATAGAAGTTGCTCCTGGGATAGAAATGACGGCAATTATCACCAAGTCTTCGGCAGAACGACTCGGTCTTGCCGAGGGTAAGGAAGCGTATGCTGTTGTTAAAGCGACAGATGTCATGGTGGCAACAGATTAAAGGGTGCGTGCTTGAACATTGGGTTGTCCCAAATCCTCAGTTTTCACCAGTCAACAGCAGCCCGGAATCGTAGGGGCGCACAGACGTGCGCCCTGACTTAATTAGGATAGGACTAAATATTTAGCTGGTATTACAAGCTACAAATAATTGATTAATTGCTGTTTTTAAGTTTTATTTAAGGTTAAAAATATAATTAATTGTAGGGTGGGTTAGGCGGTAACTCAATAAAGATAAATAGCCATTTAATGAAATATCCGCCGTAACCCACCAATAATCAGAAAAATGGTTAGGCGGTAACTCAATAAAGATAAATAACCATTTAATGAAATATCCGCCGTAACCCACCAATAATCAGAAAAATGGTTAGGCGGTAACTCAATAAACAGAAATAACCATTTAATGAAATATCCGCCGTAACTCACCAATAATCAGAAAAATGGTTAGGCGGTAACTCAATAAAGAGAAATAACCATTTAATGAAATATCCGCCGTAACCCACCAATAATCAGAAAAATGGTGCGTTACGCTTCGCTAACGCACCCTACAGGTTATGGGTCAAGAATTCGAGTTGATGGCGAAGACAGTACAACTACGAACGATTTAACCACAACCTAAGCCACTCCCGGTACATTCTCCAACTTTACCAGCCGCAACTTGCCGTTTACCTTTCAGCTTTGACAAATCGCTACCCTCATAAACCGCTTGCAATCCCGTCTCAATAAAGCCGCTCATTTCCACCGGAAGCACACCACACTTGGTCAAAATTTCTTTCGGGTTATCGCCAATACTACTGGCTAAAATTGCTCGACAATCTTTCAGCATAGTTGCAACTTTTTGCCACCGTTCAAAACCACTTCCACGGTCAGGGGCAAGGCGTTCTTCCACTAAGGTAAAGCCTTGATCCGTTTTCTGCCAAATCTGAAACTGATCCGCTTGACCTAAATGCTGATTTACCAGAATTCCTTCAACGGTTGCTACAGCAACATAGGGACGTTCTTTTTCTTCAATGGGAATAACTTTCTTGGAACAAGCAATTAAACAACCGTGGAATTCTTCTGACTGATCTGCCCCTAAAAGTCCCACAGCATCCGCCCGACAGCGCGTGCAATGGCGCATTTGCGGTAAATATTCCTCGCATTCTTTGCGGATTTTCGCCATCATAATTGCATCGGGTTCAGTTAATCCCTCAAATGGCGTTTCTGCGGTGGGATACATCGCCATGGCATTAAATAAATCTGCCCCCAATTCTGCCATGGCTTTGGCGACTTCAACTACATGATGGTCATTAATTCCGGGCATCACAATGCAGTTAATTTTAACCGTAATTCCTGCGGCTTTCAGTCCTTTTACGGCTACTAATTGGCGTTCTAAGAGTAACTTTGCGCCTTTTAAGCCCTGATAAACTGACTTTTCATGGCGTACCCAACGGTAAACTTTGCGAGTAATATCAGGGTCGATCGCGTTGATGGTAACGGTAACGTGACTGACGCCAATTTCGGCAATTTCGTCGATATACTCTGATTTGAGATTCAAGCCATTAGTCGCCAAGCAGAGAATTAAGTCGGGAAACTTTTCCCGCAGTAGGCGCATTGTACCTAAGGTTTCCTCTGGATTGGCAAAGGGATCACCGGGACCCGCAATTCCAGCCACACTGATTCTCGGTTCTTTTTCTAATACCTTTTCCATGTAAACAGCGGCTTGGGCGGGAGAAAGAATAGTGCTGGTGACACCAGGTCTACTTTCGTTGACGCAATCATATTTGCGATTGCAATAATTACATTGAATATTGCACTTGGGTGCTACCGGTAAATGGACTCGTCCGAATTGTCCTTTTACCTTGACATTAAAACAAGGGTGATTTTCTAAGTTAACTGTAGCTGTCATGGTTTTCTCTCCTGAAGTGATGAGTTGAATTTAGTGAAAGACTCTCGAAACTAAGTCAGTAACAAAGGGTTAAAGCGTGACTCGTCAACAAATGACGTAGCTTGCTTCTCGATGAAAGCGAGTATGACAAATGACAAATGACGAATGACGAATGACAAATGACAAATGACAAATGACAAAATCAAAGATAGCCATACCCCACTGGTGAATCGGTTTGCTTCTTCTCGATAATGGCATTCACAATCCGATCTAACAGGTTCTGAGTCCCCCGATACCCCAGATGGAGCATCCGCTGTCCGCCAAAGCGATCGTGAATGGGGAAGCCTACGCGGATTAGGGGAATTTGATGTTTTTTAGTCAGGGAATATCCTTTGCTGGTGCCAATCAACATATCGGGGTCTAGACTTTCGATTTCTTCAGAAATTTCATAGAAATCAAATCCTTCTTTAACGATTGGCGGTTCGGTGACAATATCAGAGGTAACCGCATTAATCGCGTCCTGAAAATGTCCACTATTTCCTCCTGATGCACATAAGACTATTTTCATGCCAATTTCGGCTAAAAATGCCGCTAATCCGACACACAAATCTTCTTCCCCATAAACAACTACCCGCTTACCAAATAGATATTTATGGGAATCAACATACGCATCAACTAACCGTCCCCGTTCCAGTTCATGTTTTCTCGGTGTCGCACAACCAGAAACCGCTTCTAGGGTGTCAAAGAAGCGATCGCACTCTCGCAACCCAATCGGCATACCCAAGGCGTACAGGGGAACACCGCTGCGTTTAGCCAGAAGTTGACCCCCAGAATTACCACTACGTTGCAACACTTGACCGAACTCAATCGTGGCGTCAGAACGTCCCATACGTTGAATCGCCGCAATTGGCGTTCCCCCTTCCGGAATCTTTTCATAGTCCATTTGGGCGGGTCCGTCTAAGGTTTCTGAGATATCCGGTAGGATAGTTCCTGGACAATTAAAATCATCGAGAACTTCTTTTAGATAACGGATATCGGCGGGAGAAACTAATCCAGGTAAAAGATTGACTTTGGAGGTGTTGATTGTTGATTGTTGATTGTTGATTGTGTAGGGGCTGGTTTCACGACTATCACTTTCTGTTGGCACAGATGTGACTAAACCCGCCCCGACTCCTGGGGATTGGGAAGCGGTTGTGGGTTCGACTGTTTTTGGTTCCACTAATTGATCAATAACTGCCCTTACTGTGGCATGAAAGCCTTCCATGTGGGTGCCACTATAACTGGGGGTGGAGACATTTAACAAGGTTGGCAATTCCTTGTCGCCAAATTCTTCTTTAAACTCTTTCAAAAATCCTGTGACATCATCCCCAATGGTTTCAGTCAAGCAAGTGGTGGCAATTCCCACAACTTTTGCGCCATATTTATCCATGACATTGAGGATACCTTTTTTCAGGTTAGGTCCTCCGCCATAGACGGCGTGTTTTTCACTCAAGGAAGATGAGGCGATGTCAATGGGTTCGCGAAAGTGACTGATGATATAACGCCTCATGTAGGTGGCGCAGCCTTGTGATCCATGCAGAAAAGGTACGGTTCCTTCAATACCTCGAAAGGCGATGCAAGCGCCGAGAGGTTTACACAGTTTACAGGCGTTAGTTGTGGAAACGTAAGCTTCGGTTTTTTGCTTAATTTTGAGTTTCTTAGACATGATTTTGTCATTGGTCATTTGTCATTGGTCATTTGTTATGTATAAGGCGTTTAGGATTATTGGCATAACTTCATGGCGTTGAGTTTATCCCTAACAAACGACTTAAAACATCCGACAACTACAAGTGATGAGCAGTAAACGTTAATTCAAGGCATTTCTAGTTCTGATTTTTACGCGGCACGAATCTCCAGACGGGAGACATGACGGTGCTATGTACTTCTTTGGCAAAGTTAACCATTCCCAGAAATCCTTCTAATGCTTCCTTGCGTTCATGGTTGTGATCACAGAATCCTAGTCCTAATTTATAGGCAATCGGTCGTTCTTTCACGCCGCCGACAAAGATATCAACATCTTTTTCTTTTAAAAATGCTGATAGTTCTAAGGGATTAGAATCATCCACAATAATTGTGCCTTCGTCAGTAACTTCGTGGAGTTCTCGGTAGTCTTCGCTGGTTCCGGTTTGCGAACCCACCATCACCACATCCATGCCTAAAAGTCGGAAGGCTTTCACTAATGAAAAGGCTTTGAACGCACCGCCAACATAAATCGCCGCTTTTTTACCTTGCAAGTCTTTGCGGTACTCTTGCAGTTTAGTATATAACAGGGTTAATTCTTCCCGCACTAAGTCTTGAGCGCGTTTGAGAATGTCTGGGTCATCCTCGAAGAATCGGGCAACTTTATACAAGGCTTCCGCCATGTCTTCGACACCAAAGTAGGACACTCGCAGAAACGGAGTTCCATACTTTTCCTTCATCATCTTGGCTAAGTCCATCGTCGCCCCAGAACACTGAACCACGTTCAATGCAGCGCCGTGCGATCGCGCGATATCTCCGACTCTACCATCCCCTGTGATATTGGCAACAACCTGGACACCCATGCGTTCAAAATATTCGCGGATAATCCAAATTTCTCCGGCTAAATTAAAATCACCCAGAATATTAATACTGCGGGGAGAAATTCCGGTAGTATCCCCTGTACCGACTAAGCGAAACATGGCAGTACAAGCAGCATTATAGCCCGCCCGTTTGTTACCCTTAAACCCTTCTGATTTAACCGGAATTACTGGGATATTTTTTTCTTGGCTAACTCGCCGACATATCGCTTCTAAATCATCGCCAATAATCCCCACAATACAGGTAGAATAAACAAACGCCGCATTGGGGTGATGTCGGTCAATCAGTTCCGTTAACGCCTGATACAGTTTTTTCTCACCACCAAAGATGACATCCCGTTCTTGTAAGTCAGTGGAAAAACTCAACCGATGCAATTCTGGACCCGATGAAAGCGCCCCGCGAATATCCCAGGTATACGCCGCACAGCCGATTGGTCCATGGACTAAATGAACCGCGTCAGCGATGGGGTATAAAACAACGCGAGACCCACAAAAAACGCAAGCCCGTTGGCTAACTGCACCAGCAAGGCTGTCTTTGTTACATTCCAGGTCAAATGGTTGGTTTCCCTTGCGGTGAATTTGCTTTTCACGTTCTTGAAAAATAACAGGTTCCATATCGTCAGGCTCATAAACTTCAGAAGGCAGAAGGTAAAAAAAAGAGAGGTGGGGTGTGGGATTTAACGGATAGGTCTTTGTGTAGGGGCGACCCGCTTGCACAAATGAACAACTTTATCCATTTAATTGACTCGGGTCGCCTTTTATTTTCTGAGATTTAACTAACAAAAAGATAATCCTCAGCAGGTTTTCCGTCTTCTAAAGCATCGAGGATTTCGTCAATAGCTTCTTCATCAACATTACCGTACCAATAATTGTCTGGGTAAACCATCATCACCGGTCCGTTGTTGCACAGATTCATGCATCCTGTTGAGGAAACCAGAGCGTCTAAACCACGGTCTGTGATTTCTGATTCGAGGTACTGGATTAAGGTTGTAGAATCTTTTTTCTGACAAACGCCTTTGGCGTCGCCGTTGACTCGGAAGCTGGAACAAACGAATATATGGTGTTCGGGTTTTTGCATGGTAAGTTTCCTTGGTCATTCGTCATTTGTCATTTGTCATTCGTCATTTGTCAGAGTTGGGGCGAGTGTGGAACAATCCGATAATTGTTAAACCCGCCCCGATAGCGTTCTAGCGAACCAATTCAAACAGCTCATCGGGTGCATCCCGGTCGAGGCGTTCGAGTATGGTATTGCAGATATTAGACAGCAGGTAGATACCACCCCAGTAGCAAGTTGTGGGGAAATAACTGTGACCGACGCGATCTAGAATGGGGAAACCGAAGCGCACGATCGGAATATCTTCATCACGACCGATATACTTGCCGTATTCATTGCCTAGAAGCAAATCGACTGGCTCATTCTTAATCAGTTGATGCAAGTAGAACAAGTCTGCATTAGCCGCAACCACGGCATCAGGAACGGCATCCTTGAGGATATCTTTGACCCGTTCTTCAAAACGCTTCCCAACCGGGCTACCCGTAATCACGTAAACCGGTAACATACCGCAGTCTACGAGGAACTCAGTCGCCGAGATTACCTGGTCAGGGTCTCCGTATACGGCAACTCGCTTACGATACAGGTACTGCTGCATATCGGTCATCACATCAACTAATCGTCCCCGGTCATCATTGAGCGACTCAGGTGGCGTGACATCACTGAATTCAATCAAGGCTTGGACAAAGCGGTCAGTGGCGCGAAGACCAATGGGTAAGTCTAGGACACGAGACGGAACTTGGCACTTGTTTTGGAGTGCGATCGCGGCGGCTTCCGAGGTAAAATTACCCAAGGCTAAGGTGGCAGTACTATTCCCCGTGTCGATTAAATCAGGAATCAGTGTCCCGCCTTTCGGGTACATCTGAAAATCACCGGTTTTCGGTGTATCCACCACATCCGAGGTATCCGGGAAGACAATCGCATCAATCCCCATTTGGGTCACCAACTGCTTAACCGCCCGTACATCCGAGGGTTCGACATAGCCCGGAATAATGTTGAGCTTGTTATTCGGCGTATCGGTTTTTGCCGATAAATAAGTCACCATCGCCTTAGTCATATTCGACCAGCCGGTGACATGAGACCCGACGTAGCTGGGAGTATTAGCGTGAATGACGTATTTGCCTTCGGGAACTGCCCCAGATTCACGGGCTTGGCGGATAAATGTCGGTAAATCATCGCCAATGGTTTCCGATAAACAAGTGGTGCTAACTGCCACCATATCCGGGTTGTACACGGTAAAAATAGTGGTCAGGGCTTGCTTCAGGTTTGCACCACCACCGAACACAGAGGAACCCTCGGTAAAGGCGCTGGTTGCCGCCATGATGGGTTCTCTGTAATGGCGGGTCAGGTGAGACTTATGGAAGGAACAGCAGCCTTGAGAGCCGTGGGAGTTCGGTAAGCAGCCGTGAATCCCTAATGCGGCGTACATTGCACCAATAGGCTGACAAGTCTTAGCCGGGTTGATTCGTAGCGCCTTGCGTTCAACGATTTCTTTAGGGGTTGCTTCTAACATGATTCTGGTTCTCCTTTGTGGGTTTAAGTAGGGGCGGGTTTCACGATTAACGTTGCTTGTTCAACCCAGATGTGACTAAACCCGCCCTGCTCGCAAGAATTAACGGATAACTTTTTTGCTCTCAGACGCGCCATGGCGCGTCTCTACATTGGCTAGTTCTGCCAGGGGGCTTTCACTAACTTCCAAGTGGGGTTGTTAATCCGCATATCGATATCTTTGGCGAAATTCACCGCCCCTTGGAATCCGGCAAACGGACCGCCGTAGTCGTAGTTGTGAAGTTGCTTACAAGGAACGCCAAACTTCTCAATCACATACTTGTCCTTAATCCCGGAACCGACGATATCGGGCTTGAGGCGCTTAATCAGAGTTTCTAGCTCATGATGGGAGATGTCATCAATCATCAAGGTGTCTTCACCCATCTCCGAAATCATGCCCTCGTACCGATTCAGGAACCCTTCCTCTTTGAGCTGCTCCACCCATGCTGGGTCAGCCGTCAGTTTGTAGCGCTCTGGGTCTTTTTCGACATGCAACTCTTCGACGTTGCGGGAGTCGGCGTCTACTTTCAACGGTAGAACTTGACGACCTTCGTAGTCATCCCGGTGGGCGAACTCATAACCTGCGGCAATGGTTTTGATGCCTAAGTCGGCAAACAAGTCTTGGTAATGGTGAGCGCGAGAACCCCCCACAAACAGAATCGCACTCTTGCCTTCTAACCGTTCCCGAATCGGGGCAATTTCCGCTTCTGCGGCAGCCACTTCTTCAGCAATCACCTCTTCAACGCGCTGGGTGAGTGCTTCATCATTAAAGAATCGGGCAACCTTACGCAAGGACTTGGCAAACGATTGAACACCGATGAAGTTAACCTTTGTCCAGGGCACCCCAAACTTGGTTTCCATCATCTCCGCCATGTAGTTAATCGAGCGGTGACACATGACCAAGTTCAATTGAGCCAAATGCGCTTTGGTTGCCGCATCGTAAGTGCCATCACCACTGAATGTAGCAATCACATTAATGCCACACTTCTCAAACACCCGCTCAAGTTCCCAGGAATCGCCGCCGATGTTGTACTCACCCAAAAGGTTGACGGTGAAGCCTTCAAGTTCTTCGTCTGTTGCTTCGCCTTCACCCACCCAATTTTTAAAGAAGCCATTGTTGGCGATATGGTGACCCGCAGACTGGGAAACGCCTTTGTATCCTTCGCAGTTAAATGCAACAACCGAAATGCCCAACTTTTCTGTCATCTCTTTGGCAACGGTTTGAATATCGTCACCAATTAATCCCACAGGACAGGTGGCTGTGATGGTAATCGCATTGGGCTTAAAGATGTCATAGCCTTCCTGAACGGCTTGACGCAGCTTTTTCACACCGCCGAAGACAATATCAGAGTCCTGCATATCAGTGGTGAGGCAGTAGCTCATGTAATTCTTGCCATCTTCACGAGCCCGATACTGGTTGCGTCGCGTCATCCAGGTGTAGTACGAACAGCCCACTGGTCCGTGAACAATGTGCAGCACATCACCAAAGGGACCAACAACCACCCCTTTACATCCGGCAAAAGCACAGTGTCTAGTGTTGAGAATCCCAGGAACTGTTCGCACATTCGCCTGAATTTCCTGTCCTTCGACGGACGGGTCCCGCATCACGATATGCTTTGCCCGTTTTCTGGCAACTTTGGTTGGGTAGGGGGCTACCATCTCTTTGGTAACCTCTTTCGGGTCTACTTCATACGTCGCCTTTTCTAATTTCAAGGTATCTGAATCATGGGGACTCATAATCGTTTTCTCCTGTCTTAATTACTTTCCTAGAAGGGCGGATTTAGTCAAGTTATCGATGTGTACCAAAACGTTATCCCGTAAAACCCGCCCCTATATTTCGCGGGGAAACCTTAACCCGCCATTTCATCAATCGCGACGGCTCCTGTTTCGCCGCTGCTAACACGGACACTATCCTCGATGGGCAGAACAAAGATTTTTCCATCTCCGGGGTTGCTGGTCTGATTGGCTTGAATCAGGGCGTCAACCACTTGCTGAACGTTGTCATCGGGAACCACCAAACTGAGCATCCGTTTAGGGATTAAACGGTGTCCTTGAGCCAGGAGGGGCAGCAAATCACTGCTATCTTGGGGATTTTCATTAATTGCTTTCGCTAACTGAAAGTCCACAGGCTGCCTGCCTCGACCGACCACTTTCACCGCTGTCACTGAAGGAAAACCAGCTTTACTTAATGCTTCTTTCGTCTGGTTAATTTTGTTCATCCTGATGACAGCCAGAACTTCTTTCATAACCTTCAACACTGAGATTTACTCTCGTGCCTCCTAACATAAACCGGGGAGTTCTCTTGTAGAAACCGTTAATAACGATTTCTACAAGAACAATGGATACAAAATGGGTCTCATGTTTAGCGCGTAGCCAGCGCAGGTTCTTTCTTACTCGAATCAGTTTTGCCGGAGCTGATGGTGTAGACTTCTTCTACAGGACTGACAAATATCTTGCCATCGCCTGCTGCTCCTTCTTCTCCCGTGCGAGCGCTGCTGAGAATTGCCCGAATCACAAACTCTTTTTCGGTATCGGGAACCACTACCATTAACAACGCTTTGGGTAGTTCATCATAAAGCACATTACCAATTTTCAATCCCCGTTGTTTGCCTCGACCAAAGACATCAACTTTGGTAACGGCTGGATAACCAGCGTCCAAGAGCGCTTTCATCACGTCGTCGCTCTTTTCCGGTCGAATAATCGCTCTCACCATGATAGTCATGGATGTTGCCTCCAAACAATTGTGCTTGTATTTCAGCGGTGGAAGGTATGGAACGTTTTCTAACCTTCCACCTGCAACACACTGCATCTTTCACTGCATCTTTAGCCGTACAAACCGAACTTAACAAGTAGTTGTTCCAACTCGTCATTCTTCATTGGTGTGGGAACGACATGATTGGTATTCTCATCAATCGCTTTAGCTAAGCTGCGATAATGACCGGCTTGCTCACAATCGGAGTCATATTCAATCACCGTCTTGCGGTTCAATTCTGCCCGTTGAACCATATTGTCGCGAGGCAAGAAATAGATCATCTGAGTGCTGAGGGATTCAGCCAATGCTTCGATAAGTTCAGCTTCCAGATCAACCTTACGGCTGTTGCAAATCAAACCACCTAAACGAACACCGCCAGATTCAGCGTATTTTTGAATGCCTCGGCAAATATTATTGGCAGCATACATTGCCATCATTTCGCCAGAGGTAACGATGTAAATTTCTTGGGCTTTACCTTCCCGAATTGGCATGGCGAAACCGCCGCAAACCACGTCACCTAGTACGTCGTAGAAGGCATAATCAAGACCTTCACTTTCGTCATAGGCGCCGAGTTGTTCGAGCATACTAATTGAGGTGATAATGCCTCGACCCGCACAGCCTACGCCCGGTTCTGGACCACCGGATTCTACGCAGAGGGTTTTGCCATAGCCTTCTTTACGGATTTCGTCGAGATCAACGTCGTCGCCTTCTTCACGTAAAGTATCTAACACACTCTTTTGGTGCAAACCACCGAGCAATAAGCGCGTAGAATCTGCTTTGGGGTCACAACCAACGATCATGACTTTGCGACCGAGTTCGACAAGTCCAGCCACTGTATTTTGTGTGGTTGTGGATTTACCGATTCCACCTTTACCGTAAATAGCAATCTTCCTCATTTCAGACCTCCATTAGGCTCAAGTTTTTGAGGTTACATTATTAACAGTTAATTGAAGTTGATTCGGAGAATTTTGTATGTTCAACTATCCGAAATCTTCAAGTCAATCAAGAAACAAGTGAGCGTTTATCCTGGTAACGTTTTTTGTTTTCCTGATGATTTAATCATAGAAATTAAATCTAGAATTAAAAGTGTCTTTTGCTACAAAAGCAGAGGTTTATTGATTTAGTTTTTATTCAGAATTTTTCGATTTGTAAAAAAGTATTAGTCTTTCTATACAAACGATAGATTAATTGCTTGTCTACAATTTAGTTAAAGCTTTAATTATTATTAAATAGTGATAATTAACACTGTTTTTAATTCAGATTACTCAATGCAAATGTTACTTACTTGTAGAATCAATCCAACCTGTTATCGGTCAAAAAAATACCCTTGGCGATTCACCAAGGGTTACCTATACAACGGAGTTACGTTAAAACCTGTTCAATCAGAAACTGAAGTCAAAATTTGCCCATTAAACTTAAACCACAGCTTCAACAATAAGATTAGGAGACACTCGTTCTTGCAGCCGCTTTTCGATCGCCATCTTCAGGGTAATCATCACGCTGGGACAACCATCACACGATCCTTTGAGAATCACCTTGACGCGATCGCCCTCTACGTCATGCAACTCGACATCGCCGCCATCATAGGCTAATGTGGGACGGATTTCCGTTTCCAGAACCTGCTGAATCAAGGTAATTTTTTGCAAGTTGGTTAGCTTGGTAGCCGATCGCGTTCCCCCCTGGCTTTCCTTGATCGGGGAAGTCGATGGAGTCGTTGTAGCGACGGCGGGTTGAGGAATCGGTGCGGATAGCGACGCGGCGGTGTTTAATTTATCCTGTTCTTGAGTAACATCGATCACCAGATCATCGATATCTGCCAAACAAGAGCCACACCCCCCACCGGCTTTAATGTAGTTGGTGACTTCTTCAGCGTTAGTGAGGTGATTTTCCCGAATCAGTCGCTTAATCTTAGCGGAACTAACCCCAAAGCAACTACACACTAGGGGACTTTCATCCTCTTCCTCCGGTCTAACCGGAACTCCTTTATAATCAGAGATTGCCGCTTCCAGGGCTTCTTGACCCATAACCGAACAGTGCATCTTCTCTTGAGGTAAGCCGCCCAAATAGCTAGCAATCTCACGATTCGTCAGTCGCAACGCATCATCAACCGTCATTCCCTTAATCAGATCCGTCAGCGCCGAGGAAGACGCGATCGCACTCGCACAACCAAAGGTTTGAAAACGGGCGTCTAAGATAATATCGGTTTTGGTATCAATCCTCAGATACAACCGCAACGCATCGCCACAAACAATACTGCCAATTTCGCCAACCGCGATCGTTTCCGTCGGATCACAATCTTGAGTCGCGATCGCGCCCATATTGTGCGGATTATGAAACAAATCCATTACCTTGTCAGTGTAGTCCCACATCGCTTATTCTCCCGTTATTCGTCATTCGTCATTTGTCATTCGTCATTCGTCATTCGTCATTCGTCATTCGTCATTCGTCATTCGTCATTACGTAAAGTCGGGGCGGGCGCGAGTTACATCTAGGTGTAACCGAAAAGATAGTAGTGAAAGTGAGCCCCTACACAATCTCCCCCAGCTTCCAGACGCGCCATGGCGCGTCTCTACAGCACCGTCATAACGCCTCTACCCTTTTGCTCCCTGGCTGTTTGAAGCCAACCCTGTTCTTCGTCTGCTTCATTCTTGAAGGGGGAAATCGTTCGCAAACGTTCTACTATTGGTGGCATCACTTCCAACACCCGATCAATTTCAGCCGAGGTGGTATACCGGGACAGACTAAAGCGAATCGAACCATGGAGAAGGGTGTAAGGGAGTCCCATCGCCCGCAGTACATGAGACGGTTCTAATGAGCCAGAGGTGCAAGCCGAACCCGACGAGGCGCAGATACCGAAGCGATCCAGGGACAGTAAAATGGCTTCACCTTCGATATACTTAAAACCAATATTGGTCGTATTCGGTAGCCGCATCGACGGATGACCATTAAGCTGACAATCGGAAATCCGACTGAGTAATCCTTGTTCCAAGCGATCGCGTAATTCCTTCACCTGGGTAACTTCTTCCGTAACGTGCTGGATTGCCAATTCTGCGGCTTTCCCCAGCCCAATAATGGCTGGAACATTAGACGTACCCCCTCGACGCCCTCGTTCTTGATGACCCCCAATTAACAGGGGACGAAAGCGCACCCCTTTGCGAACATAAAGTACCCCAATCCCCTTAGGCGCATGAAGTTTATGACCCGATAGAACCAAAAAATCAACAGTACTCTCGCTCATATTTAAGGGAACTTTCCCCACCGCTTGCACCGCATCAACGTGGAATAAAATGCCCCGTTCTTTAACAATCTGCCCAATCCGTTCAATCGGGAAAATCGTCCCCGTTTCATTATTGGCGCACATCACCGAAACCAAAGCCGTGTCGTCGGTGAGAGAAGCTTTCAGTTCCTTGAGATCAATCAATCCTTTGCCATTAACCGGGAGATACGTCACCCGATAGCCTTCTTTTTCCAGTCGTTTGCAAAGACTGTAAACCGCTGGATGTTCCACCGCAGTGGTAACAATATGCTTCTTGTCCGGTTGAGTGATCAACGCGGCGCGAATCGCAGCATTATCCCCTTCTGTACCGCAACTGGTAAAGATAATTTCTGTCGGTTGAGCGCCCAATAATGCCGCAACGTTTTCTCGTGCTTGCTCTATATTGCGGGATAATTGCCCACCAAACGTGTGCATGCTGGAGGGATTTCCATAATATTCACTCAGATAAGGCAGCATCTCCTCCAGCACAGCCTCATCTACACGGGTGGTGGCATTGTTATCTAAATAAATTACACTCATAGGTCTACCTATAGAACATCAGTTTAGGAATCGAATCCGATGCTAAAATTCCAGAAAAACCGTAACCAAAGATACAAAATAAAATACTCTATGTTTGAATCAGGGCGGGTTTAGTTAAGGGATTGGTTTTGTATCAAACGTTATCGGTAAAACCCGCTCCTAGGACAGTTGATATTGCTCGTAGAAGTCCAACACCACGTTTTCAATCACGTCATAGGCTTCAACACACTCAATTCCCTGCGCTTGCAATTGTTCCTTGGGACAAGCACCAATCTTAGAAACCAGAACAGCTTGGCAATCTGAAAGCGTTTGCATAATGTTTTCCAGTACATCGGCTTCGCCATACCCGCCTTGGCAATAGGGAGTTACGGAACGCCGATCAATACAATGGGCTTCATCGCGATTCACTTCATAAATCTCGAATTCTTTAGCATGACCGAAATGTTGATTAACCAAGCCACCCCCTTTACTGGCGACAGCGACGCGGATTTTAGTCCGATTGGCGACAGAGGAGATATTTTCAGTTCGAGTCGCGTTCAGGATTTCTTTAGGCTCTTTGCCCGTTTGTCGTTCCTGAGGTCGTTTCAAGTCGTATTCTGATTTCATCTTCAGACTGTTGGTGTTCATGACATCCTCCTCCGGTGTCCCCGAATCGCCTAATCGTCTCGGCGTAGCTAATCCAGTAACTGTTTGAGTCATGGGCTTTCGGCATTGTCTGATTAAAAGATAAATGCACCCTTAACACCCAACGCCAATACTTAAACAGTTAAGTATGAAGGAGTTGATTGGTCATCCTTCATACTTGAATTCCGGCGATAGTTGTTTTTATAGCAGCTTGGTCTAAACAGGAGGTTCCGTTGGGCTGGGGTTAAAACTTATTAGATTAATTGGTTATGTACTCATCACCATAAAGTCTGATTACAGAGGCATTTCAAATTTATTTTTGGGTAGGGGTTCTAGTATTTTCGGGATGGGGTGCAAGTATTTAAGGGGTGGGGTTCGAGTATTTCTGTACTCACGCTCAAAGCCTATTGTAGTGCGGAATTGAGCTAATTTTATTCGGAGCTTTTACTGAGTACAGATTTGCACTCAAAATGCTTATCGGTTAAGTCTAACGTTTCACCTTGAATGGCATTTCTGTATCTAAATTAGCATTTTTTTGCCGAGTCTGCATTTCTATCGATTTTTTTTAGATTTTCCCCATTGGTGTAGGTTGGGTTGAGGAACAGGGGTTGTAGAGACTGAACATGGCGCGTCTGGGAGATGGAGAAAATGTAGGGGCGGGTTTTACCATTAACATTTAGTTTTCACCCTGATGTCACTAAACCCGCCCCAACGGATTAAGCTGTCATGCATTTAAATTGGGAATGGGTAGCGAGCAAGATTGGGAATGGGTAGCGAGCAAGATTGGGAATGGGTAGCGAGCAAGATTGGGAATGGGTAGCGAGCAAGATTGGGAATGGGTAGCGAGCAAGAT
>NZ_JAVKBY010000253.1:0-16585 GCF_040222985.1 Coleofasciculus sp. F4-SAH-05 | reverse complement strand
ACCGGAAGCAATGGCACAAGTCCCGGAAATTCGCAAGGCGTTTGAAGTAGCGAATCAAGCGAATCTGACTCGTGAAGAGTTAGAAGCTTTAGAACAGCGAGAAATGTATATTCATGACCAACGGAATGCGATAAAATTAGCATTGAGACAGGGGATTCAAGTCGGGCGAGAACAGGGGATTCAGGAATCTAAATTAGAAATGGCTAGGAAAATGTTAGGGGTTGTCGATGAAGATACGATTAGTCAGATTACTGGCTTGAGTTTAGAAGAGGTGCGACGGTTGAGGTAGAAATTGTCATTAGTGAATGCGATCGCGTGTTTATTCATGGTATACTTTTCACTGTGGGAAAATGTGCCTGCCTATAGACTCGACACATAAGGTTTCAAACGAGGACACAAAAAGAGCGATCGCACCCAATACACAATGATCGCGTGTTGGTTTATGGTATACTTTTAATCGTGGGAAAATGTGCTTGCCTATAGACCCCATCAACCGTAAACCGTAGGGTGGGTTAAGCGGTATTCAATTGAGAGAACAAATCATTTAATTTCCTATCCGCTGTAACCCACCAAGTTATTGTTTCTAACTACATTCCCTACATTCAAGGAATGCACCTGACGGATGCAGAAAGCCCATGCGATCGCTCTTTCGTTGATCCCGATAATTTGTGATAACACAGATGAGACCGATTTAATCACATTCTGCTGTAGACTCACGCTTAAATAAAATAGATTGAATAAAATACAATGAAATAAGTCGTTGCTCCCTGACCAACTCATGCTAGAGTACAAGCCATCCGATTGCTTACCAACTGCCGAAGAGCTACCTGATTCTGACGATACGCCAGTGGATAATGAACTTCAAGATTTAATTCCCTCATTGCTTAAAGCTGTTCTAGCGCTGTTGTGGGAGAATCGCTGGGATTGGTTCTTTGGGGTGGATATGGGAATTTATTATCACCCAGAGGAATCAGCAATTGTACCGGATGGGTTTTTGAGTCTGGAAGTACAACGGTTTATAGATGTTCGCGAAGCGTCTCCGAAGGAGATAGACTTGCGCCTGTCTTATGTATTGTGGGAAGAGCAAGTTGTACCTATGTTAGTGCTGGAGGTAGTATCCCATAAGCGTCGAGGGGAATATAGCCGAAAGAAAAAGCTCTATGGGGAAATGGGGGTACTCTACTATGTAGTGTACAATCCCCGGCGACGGCGGAAAGCGCCATTGGAAGTGTATAAATTAGTGGATGGGGAATATCAGTTACAATTTGGTAATCCAGTGTGGTTATCGGAAATAGGATTAGGGATAGGAGCAGCAAGGGGAATTTATCAGGGAATAAATCGAGAGTGGTTGTATTGGTACGATGAGCAAGGACAAAGGATATTGACGCCAGAAGAGCAGATTGCTAATCAGCGACAACTGGCTCAAAGGGAGCGACAACGGGTAACAGAAGCTGAACAATTGGCTCAAAGGGAGCGACAACGGGCAACAGAGGCTGAACAATTGGCTCAAAGGGAGCGACAACGGGCAAAATTGTTAGAGGAGAGATTGCGATCGCACTCGTGTTGCTCCAGATTATTTGTGATTACACAAGTGACACCGATTGAATCACACTCTGATGTAGACTCACGATTAAGTAACACAGATTGACACAAAAAGAGGTTTTACGCGATCGCACCTAAGACACAATGATCGCCTGTTGGTTTATGGTAGACTTTTAATCGTGGGAAAATGTGCTTGCCTATAAACCTCATCAACCGTCAACCGTAGGGTGGGTTAGGCGGTATTCAATTGAGAGAACAAATCATTTAATTACCTATCCGCTGTAACCCACCAAGTTATCGTTTCTAACCTACATTCCCTACATTCAAGGAATGCACCTGACGGATGCAGCAAGCCCATGCGATCGCGCTTGTGTTGCTCCAAATTCTTTGTGATAACACAAGTGACACAGATTGAATCACACTCTGATGTAGACTCACGATTAAATGACACAGATTGACACAAAAATCTAGATTGTGGATTGTGATAGCCTAGCTCGTAGTAGCGCTGTCTTCGTCGGTAGATTTCCGCATCTTTTTTCTGATATACTTTTCATGAGCTTAAGACTGAGACTCTCCTGCTGTCTAATGCGTTATAACATTGAATTGATATGTTGAAGTTGTGATTCCCAAAATGGAAGATAAAAATCCTGAATCATTAGATAAAATTCGTCAACAATTTGATACTGCACCTTATCCTAGAAATCCTATCGAGCAATCTCCTCAAGATGAGCCTAATTTTTTATTTATTCATAATCTAGTTACACCTTACTATTTAACAAATCGAAAAATTCCGGAAATCGAGGGAAAAGTTATCTTGGATGCAGGTTGTGGCACGGGATACGCCACTCTAGCGTTAGCCATGGCGAATCCAGGAGCGATGATTGTGGGAACTGATATTTCAGACATCTCGCTGACTACAGCCCGAAAGCGTTTAGAGTATCACGGGTATAAAAATGTTAATTTTTATACTAGCTCTATTGAAGACTTGCCCCAATTAGGTCTAGAGTTTGACTATATCAATTGTGACGAAGTTCTTTATCTTCTGCCTGACCCAATTTCTGGACTGAAAGCGATGAAGTCAGTTTTGAAGCCAGAGGGTATTATTCGCACTAATCTACATAGTCTTCTATATCGACACTCATTTTATCAAGCGCAAGAAGTTTTTCAGATAATGGGGATAAGAGATGAACAACCTCAAAGTTTTGCTATTGAATTAGTCCGCGAAACCATGAGGGCGTTGAATGATTATGCCTACATCAAAGCCAAAACTTGGTCTGGGGATTGTGAAACAGAAGAAGAACCAATTTTACTCAATTATTTGCTTCAGGGAGATAAAGGATACACTATTCCTGAATTGTTCTCTAGCTTAAAAGAGGCTGACTTGGAATTTGTGAGCATGGTACAGTGGCAGCAATGGCAATTATTAAATGTTTTCCAAGATGCGAAACAGTTGCCGAGTTTTTGGAAGCAACGATTCCCCCACCTTTCGATTCCCGATAAATTGCATTTTGTTGAACTAATTAATCCGATGCATCGCCTTTTAGATTTCTGGTGTGTTCATCTGGGTCAGGCAAAACCTTTTGTCCCAGTAGATCAATGGGATTTATCGCACTGGGAAAATGCCTCAGTGCATCTGCATCCACAGTTAAGGGTACCTATGGTAAGAGAAAATTTGATTAATTGTATTACTAATCAAAAACCCTTTGAAGTTAGCCGTTATCTAACTGCTCCCACCCAGATTCCCGTAACGATAGAAAGCGATATGGCAAGTTGCCTGCTATCTCTTTGGAAAGGGGTGCAACCCATGAAGTTGTTAGTGGAACACTGGCTTAAAATCAGACCTTTAGATCCAGTGACCTTGGAAACTGTAAGCGAACACACAGCTTTCAGCCAGATAAAGCAACTTTTAATCCATTTAGAAAAATTTTTATATGTGCTTCTGGAGAGAGAGTCAACAGAGAATTGAAAGATTGTTTTCTGTGGGAAAAAATTAGAAAAAATAATTTATAACAGTTTATGTTTATAAAATAAACTATTATTTAAAAAATAAAGATGGATAAGAATAGACCAGACTCAGGTATATCAGATAAAATTCGTCAACAGTTTAATCAGAGTCCCTATCCGAAAGCACCTCTGGATTTTTGGGATAAAAATAATAGTCGTACACTCTACATTCACAACCTGATAACATCCTATTATCTTAGACATCAGAAAGTTATCGAGACTGAAGGAAAAGTTATTTTGGATGCAGGTTGTGGCAGTGGCTATAAATCGTTACTGTTAGCCGAAGCCAATCCGAGTGCAAAAATTGTTGGTATAGACATTTCCGAGGAGTCTGTTCAATTAGCTCAACAACGCCTACACTATCACGGATTTAAGAATACAGAATTCTATGCACTTCCCATTGAAAATTTACCTGAATTAGGTCTAGAGTTTGATTATATCAATGCAGATGAAGTCCTTTATTTGCTGCCCAATCCGCTTGAAGGACTACGGGCAATGCAGTCAGTTCTCAAGCCAGAGGGAATTATCCGGGCAAACCTCCATAGTTCAAGGCAGCGCGTCCACTATTATCGAGCGCAGGAACTTTTCAAAATGATGGGATTAATGGATGGAAACCCCCAACAAAGGGAAATTGAAATTGTGCGGGAGACGATGAGCGCCCTGAAAGATGAAATGCTGCTTAAGCAAACCACATGGAAGCCCCCCTTTAAGACCGATGACGAGCGGATTCTGATGAATTATTTATTCCAGGGAGATAAAGGTTACACGATTCCGGAAATGTTTGCCGCGTTGAGGGCAGCTAATCTAGAGTTGATTAGTATGGTGCAGTGGTGGCAATGGGACTTAATGGATTTGTTCAAGGAGCCAGACGACTTGCCCATCTTTCTGGGTCTGAGCTTACCCGAAGCGACTATTGAAGAGCGACTACATCTATTTGAACTGTTACATCCCATCCATCGGCTGCTAGACTTCTGGTGCGGTCATCCACACCAAGCCCAGTCTTTTATGCCAGTTTCTGAGTGGGCTTTGTCTGACTGGCAAAACGCACGGGTTCATCTGCACCCTCAGCTAAAAACGTCAGAATTAAAAGAAGACGTCCTGAATTGCGTTACCCAGCTCAAGCCGTTGGACATGAGTCAGCATTTGCCATTTCCAGACCAGTTTATTTTCCTAGACAGCACCGTCGCGGTTTGCCTGTTACCGCTTTGGCAGAAACCCCAGTCGTTTGAGAGTCTGCTGGAGAGATGGCAGCAGTTGAGAGGAGTTGATCCTGTGACCCTAAAGCCAACCACCACCGAAGAGACATTTGACAGTCTGGTCAAGGCACTGACTCGGCTAGAGAGTTTGGCATGTGTGCTGGTGGAACGTCAAGGCTAATGGCGTTAGACCCTTTCCAGAAAATTTTTTTGACTGGGGTGACAGGAAAAGCAGCGCAAGTGGGTAAGTTATATACAGGAATAAAGAATCAATTCCCCTAGTTTGAGGATCAACCGCACATGAAGACCGACCTAAAAGCTAAATACCTGCAATACCTGAACCAGAAAAAAGCAGACCAAGGTTTCACGCTGATTGAACTGCTAGTCGTAATCATCATCATTGGTATTCTCTCTGCCATCGCCCTACCGTCCTTCCTCAACCAAGCCAACAAAGCTAAACAGTCAGAAGCCAAGCAGTATGTTGGCTCCATGAACCGCTCTCAGCAGGCTTATTATCTTGAAAAAGGTGAGTTCAGTACTGATATTTCCAAACTGGGACTAGGGATTAAGACTCAGACCGAAAACTATAAGTACAGTGCTCCGCAGGTTAACCCTTTCACTGCAACTAATGCTATGGTTGCCAGCCGAGCATCGGCTCTAAAGCCAGCCATCAAAGGTTACATCGGGGCTGTATCTCTAGGGAAAGTAGATGCGACTACAACATCTGAATCAACTACCCTGGCAGTTTTATGTGAAGCTAATAATGCTGGTACAGCTGATCCAGATACCCCAGGATATACCGCTACAGGTCCTACCTGCGCTGGTACTACAAGTGAAGTCAAGTAGGTGAGTTCAGACTCCCACTCTACAATAGTCTGCCAGTTTAGCGGAGATTTTTTGACAAAGAGGGGGTGGCAACAACCTCCTCTTTTTTGGCGTAAATTGAATTGGTAAAAGTTGGTAGGCATTCCGATCCGCACGATAGAAATTTCCGATGACTTCTATTGCTTCTAATCCTTTTCAGCAGCAGGCACAGCACTATCTCCTCCAGGGTGACTATGATAAAGCCGCCGCCCTGTATGAACAAGCAATTGCTCAAGAACCACAGCTTAGAGCTAACTATTGGCATTTGGGACTAATACGACTTCTTCAAGGTCAAGAAGGAGACGCTCAAATCACCTGGATGTCAGCAATGTTGGCAGGGGAGTCAGAACAGATAACCCTCTGGACTAGAGAGTTATTAGCAGTTCTACAAGCTGAGGCAGAGCGACGAGAGACAACCTCGGACTGGCAAATGGCTTGGGTTATTCGCCAACACATACGAGAAATTGCTCCAGAATACATCAATAATTTACTACGCCTCCTGCAAATTTCTACTTATCTGGAACTCTTCAATATTGAGGACTTGGCTGCCTTTAAACTCATTGAGAACATTCAAACGGCATCACCACAGGATATTGATGAGGGGTTGTTACTAGAGGTCTTGGAGATAGTTTTAGAGTATGACCCTTGTCACCCCCTAACCCTTGAATTGGCAGAAGCTTGTTTGTCTTCTAGCTGTGAAGAGCAACCTTTTTTCGAGCTGGTGATGGTAACAGCAGAGCGATTTCTGCGGACTTTCCATCCTGATATTGCTGTCCGATTGGCTAGCTTATGTTTGCGGTTCAAGCCCGATAATTTAGATATTTTATTTTCTCTTTCAGTATATCAGCAGTTCGATGGTCAATATACAGAAGCGATCGATACTGCTAAACATTACTATGCTTTAAGCCAAACCCTAGTCGAAAAAGTTCTGGGAAGTTTTGTAGTTCTGAGCAGCTTGATGAGAGTAGGGGGGTATTGGCAAGAGGCTTGTGCAATCGTTGAAGAATATAAGTATTACCTGAGTTTGCTGCTGGCAGAGAATCCCCAGATGATTTCTCAGCACGATGTTTCTAATATTTTGCCTGCTTGTTTTTTTCTGCCTTACTTTCAGGATTCTCGCCCCAATACTCGTCACTTACTCAATAGAGTGGCTGAATTTTATCAGACAAGTATTGAATTTCACAATCGAGAATTATGCGATAAATATCACCAACCTAAGTCAATTCAGCTTAGTCATCAGAAAGTTTTGCGGATTGGTTATATATCCGACTGCTTTCGGCATCATTCAGTCGGCTGGTTATCTCGATGGGTGTTTAAATATCACAACCCAAAGCATTTTCAGATTTATACCTACTTCACAAAACAAAAAAAAAATGATTCTCTCTATCACTGGTTTGTGAATAATTCCTATCAATCTTGGGATGTGTCTACTCTTGATAGCACTGGGTTTGCTGACCGGATTTATGAGGATGAGATTGATATATTAGTTGACCTGGATAGTATCACTTCGACTCTGGGCTGTCAGGTTATGGCTCTCAAACCTGCACCAATTCAGGTCACTTGGTTGGGATGGGATGCCTCAGGCTTACCGACTATTGATTACTATATCGCTGATGCCTATGTGCTGCCAGAATCTGCCCAAGCCGATTATCCGGAAAAGATTTGGCGGTTACCCCAAACCTACATTGCCGTGGATGGGTTTGAGGTGGGCGTACCAACCGTGCGTCGTGAGGATTTAGGAATTCCGGATAATGCGGTTATTTATCTCACATCTCAAATTGGATTTAAGCGTCACCCCGATACGATACGACTGCAAATGCAAATCATCAAACAAGTGCCAAACAGTTATTTGGTTGTGAAAGGCTTTGCTGATGAAAAAGCTGTGCAGCAGTTTTTTGAGCAAATTGCTGCACAGGAAGGAGTAGAGAGCGATCGCCTGCGATTTTTGCCCCTCGCTACTACAGAAGTTGTTCACCGGGCTAACCTCAGTATTGCAGATGTTGTCTTAGATACCTATCCTTACAATGGTGCGACGACAACCTTAGAAACTCTGTGGATGGGTATTCCTTTGGTAACCAGGGTAGGAGAGCAATTTGCTGCTCGTAATAGCTATACCATGATGATGAATGCAGGCGTGACCGCAGGAATTGCCTGGACGGATGACGAGTATGTGGAATGGGGGGTAAGCTTCGGTAAAAATCCAGCGCTACGGCAGCAAATCACCTGGCAGCTACAACAATCTAGGCAAACTGCACCATTGTGGGATGCTCAGGAGTTTACCCTAGAATTGGAAAAGGCTTATCAGCAGATGTGGATAAAGTATCTTGAGACTCATTAACTATAGTTTCAGAAACTTCCTTAATCTTTAATCTTTCATGAATTGAGTTTTTAGCGATAGGAGATACTGTTGTGGATACTGGAGTTTCGACTGTTCGCTCAGACAACTGGGAAGAAGTTGCTTATCAATTTCTGTTCCAAGGGGACTATGCTCAGGCAGCGTCCTACTACGAGCGAGCTATTGAAGCAGAACCTGATGTCAAATCCTACTACTGGCATTTAGGATTGATACTGCTGTTACAGGGACAAGAAACCGAGGCTCAAACAACTTGGCTGTGGGCAATGGCTGATGGGGAACCCGAACAAATTGACAGGTGGACAAATCAATTAGTGCAGGTTTTGACAGCAGAAGCAGAACGGCGACATACCTTATCTGATTATCCAGTTGCCTGGGCAATTCGCCAGCATATCCGGGAAATTAATCCAAAGGCAACAAACAATCTTTTACAGATTGTGCAATTGTCTATCCAATTGCAGACATTTACTGGAGAGGATTTAACTTCTCTGGGTTTAATCCAGACACTCAAATCAGAGTCAGGGGAAACGGTCAATCCAAATTTATTACTAGAAGTATTGCAGCAGATTTTGGATTATGACCCACTTCACCCCTACGTGCTGGATTTCGCAGAAGCTTGTCTACCCCACATTCACAAGCCATCCACTTTCATTAACATAATATTGCGGGCAGCGATTAAAATTTGCCACACCGCAGTGGAACCTGCTTTGGCAGCACGCTTTGCTGAGTTATGTTTACATTTTGAGGAGCGCAATCCTCAAATTTTTAGTTTTATCGCAACGTTTTACCAGAATGCAGAACAGTACGAGCGGGGTATCGAAAATGCAAAATTATCCTATACCTATTCACAAACCTTACCTGATCAAATTTTTGCTAATTACATGGTCTTGCGGGGTTTGATGCATGCTGGTGGCTATTGGAAAGAAGCGCTCCAAGTCTTCCAACGACAGGAATTTTTACAACAGAAACTCCTTGCAGACCCTCCCCCAGAACTTGACAAGATTCATGCTTTACGATTACTCACTTCAACGTTTTTTGCCCCCTACTTTCAAGACAACCCGCAGCAAAATCGACAAATTCGTAATAAAATTGCTCAACTATTCCAGCATAGTTTTCAGGGTGAAAAAATTGAACAAGTTGAGCGATATCGACAACGCACATTGCCGACATTAAAAGTTGGTGTTGCAAATGAGCCTTTGAAAATTGGCTACCTGTCTCATTGTTTTGGTAGACATTCTGTTGGTTGGTTAGCGCGATGGATTTTTAAGCATCATGACCTGGAACGCTTTGAAATTAATAATTATTTCATTAACCATAAACAGATAGGCGATCCTTTACAAGGATGGTATATGAATCAGATTCCTAAAACCAATAAATTCGGTCTAGATGCTTTGGAAATTGCCGATAAAATTTACCAAGATGAGATTGATATTTTAGTTGATCTCGATAGTATTACCCTAGATGCGCCTTGTGAAGTAATGGCGCTTAAACCAGCACCAATACAAGTAACCTGGTTAGGATGGGATGCATCAGGATTACCAGCCGTTGACTATTTCATTGCCGATCCGTATGTTTTACCGGAATCGGCTCAAGATTACTACACAGAAAAAATATGGCGATTGCCTCAAACCTATATTGCGGTGGATGGATTTGAAGTCGGTGTGCCGACGCTGCGCCGCAAGCATTTGGTAATTCCTAGTGATGCAGTCGTATATTTGAGCGCTCAGCGGGGATATAAGCGTCATCGTGAAACAGCACGACTGCAAATGCAAATTCTCAAACAAGTGCCGAATAGTTATTTATTGATTAAAGGCTTAGCCGACCAAGAATCAGTTAAAAACTTCTTTACTCAGGTGGCAGAAGAAGAGGGGATAGATAGCCGTCGATTGCGCTTTTTACCAGTTGTGGCTTTGGAGGAAGTCCACCGAGCTAATTTAGGCATTGCTGATGTGGTACTTGATACTTACCCTTATAATGGAGCGACTACGACTCTAGAAACGCTTTGGATGTGTATTCCTATAGTCACGCGAGTTGGTGAACAATTTGCCGCTCGTAACAGTTACACAATGATGATGAATGTGGGTGTAACCGAAGGCATTGCCTGGACTGATGAAGAGTATGTAGAATGGGGTATTCGCTTAGGAACTGATCCGGAACTGAGGCAACAAATATCTTGGAGACTTCGGCAATCAAAACACACATCTCCCCTCTGGAATGGCAAACAATTTACCCGCGAAATGGAAAAAGCTTATGAGCAGATGTGGGCAAAGTATGTGGAAGGGAGTAAATAGATTGATAAGTCATAAATGCTACCACCGTCAATATCCACATTCCCCAACGTGCAAAACATCTATCAAGTAAAATCTGAGTAAAAAAAAGCGGTGGAGACACTCTTATGATTTAATCAAAAAATCCTCTTCATTCAAGGTGCATATCGCAGTGGATATTAACATTCAGAAAGAAGAATTTAGCTATGCCTATATTTATGCCATTGTCTCAACCGCAGGTTGTGCTGTTCAGAGAACAACCACACCCCTAGATCGACTCGGTGTAGACCTGATTATCACAGGCGTTAATAATCAAGATATAATAGAATTTCCTCTCCTCTATGTTCAAGTGAAATGTACGTCCAGACAAGTCCTGACTGATAACGCTATCAGATATCCCCTCTCTGTCAAAAACTATGAAGAATTAAGAATCCGCGATCGCTATCCTCCCTTAATCTTAATTGTCGTTATCGTCCCTGACCAGGTAAATGACTGGTTAAATCAATCAGAAGCTGAACTCTGCCTCAAGCGTTGCGCTTACTGGATATCTTTAGCAGGTAAAGCACCAACCCAGAATCAAGAAACTATTACAGTGTATCTACCCAGAGAAAATATATTCACTGCCAATGTACTTAAAACCATGATGCATCGCATTACAGTAGGAGAACGGTTATGAATGTAACAGTTAAAGATATTGAATTACTCAAAGCCATACATCCCCAACAGGTAGCAACTTACCTACAGGCAAAGGGTTGGCAACAAAAGCAGCAGATACCCGATCAGGCAATAATTTGGCTCAAAGACAAGGAATCTCATGGACAATTGAACCTTGTCTTACCCTTAAATCCAGACGTTCCTGATTTTCCAGTTTCCATGAACCTTCTGCTGGAAACCCTTGCCAAAGCAGAAGAACGTTCTCAACTTGATATTCTCAATGATTTAATTATTAAGCTGTCCAATAGAATTATTCAGGGAGTGGTCATGCAAATTAACTTGCCTAACCCCGATAAACTCAGCGGAGAAATCACACTAATTGGTGTTATTTTTGATAAGTTTTGTAAAATCAAAGCAGAGTTATTTGAGCATGACTATATTAAAGCGATTAAAGCCTATCAAGAACGCTTACCTGTATCTTGTATAGGGGACTTAATCAAGGAAGGTAACGTCTTTATTCTTAAAAATCCTCGCCAATTTACCATAGATGAAGCCTGGAAAAATTAACCGTGGTGACACTCTAGTGATTGAATCAAAAAAATCCTCTTCATTCAAAGTGAATATCGAAGCGAAATGTAGACTTTAATAATCATTTACAGAAATAACCATGCCAGACGTACAGCTTCTTTCTCCCAGACAACTTACTCTCTCTATTCAGCTAGACTTGCAAAAAATCCAACCTTACTGTGGTACACCCATAGCAGCTATCTACGCAGATAGTCTGTTGCGAACCTTGAGGACTATTCGCGATCAGTTTCCCTTTGAACCGTTGACCGAAGTCCTGATGGCTTTTTACGACGCGATCGCCTTTGAGAATCGCTGGATTAACTATCAGGCTAATCAGTATAAAGAAGTTTGCGATCTCCTCACGACTTTAGTTGATTCCCCCCTAAGTAATGAAGAAGTCGAACAAGCCATTTTAAGACTGGAAGATTTTGGCTTTGATACCCTGCCTTTTGGGATAGAATTTAACTCCAGTATTGAGCTAGGTAGCGATGAGGACTAAATAAATAATATGCAAGCCAAGGATAGTCCTCAACATTTTCTTGATACCTCCATTGTCCGTTCCCTGCTCTTGGGGACGCAAACTTATCAGCAGTATTTAAACTCCAACCTTGCCGAACGTCCCCTCTACATCTCCAACTACATCCAAATGGAGATGAAACGCAGCTATTTGATGAATATTATCTCATTCTACTTTGTTCTGCGCTTAGAAACGATTCAAACAATTGGCGACGCGATAACGTTTTGGAGTAATCGATTTAAGACCAGCCAACTTAAAGCTATCCTCCAGCTCGTTCCCCAACTATTCAGTACGCACCAACTCGACTTGAGCCGTTCTCAAGATAAAGAAAAAGCCCTACAAGTATTAGGACTCTATATTAAACGCTTTGAACTCCTGCTAAGGAAAAAATATACGAACATCGGACAGGATGCCACAGCTTGCGCCCGTGCCATTATCCCACTCAAGGTAGAATTAAACAACCCGGCAGAAGGGTTGAAGCAGTTTACCGATGAGTTTGGTGATGTGGAAACCTGTCGAAGTCAATGTAAAATTGACGAATTTTTATTAGAGCGTTATCGTCAAGAGGTTGAATCCTATATTGAACAGGCATCCCAACTACCCAAAAATAATGAAACCCGGGGATTTATTAGGATTGTGGATAATTTAAAAGAAATCCTAGAACAAGGTGCAAAAGCCACCTCATGCAAGCGGTGTGAAAAAATTGGAGATGCTGTTATTGCCTTAAATGCACCTCGCCAGATGCAGCTAGAACACACTGATAATTCCTTTGACTACTTATGTTCACCTATCGAGCAACCTCACCACAAGCATCCTTCTGAAAACCAGGTAATTACCGATAGTCATAGCTAAATAGCAGGAGTCAATTCACCAATTATTGAGAACTGTTATATCATCCCGAATACTATATATAATCTCGAATACTAGCGACAATAGGTAACGAATCTAATCCTGGCTGCACCAATTCAGGAAATTGAGCCAGACTCTCTAGGATATTGTTAGCAAAATTGTAACAGCTATCTGTGCCATATTGAAGAGTTAAATACTCTAGTAACTCCAAGGCATAATCTGGAAAATTCATAATGTCAGCGATGCAAGCTAACTTGAGAATTTGCTCAGGTGTTTTTAAAGGTGTACTGATATCCTCTCGCATCAAATCCCGAAAGTAATACGCATCTGCCCAGAGTAATTGTCCAGGATGAACCGATGATTGAATTGGTGATCTAGCGCGGAGGCGGTAAGCCTTAGAGAGATCAAACAAAGTAAAATCCTGTTGTCTCAGAAAAGTATCTACATCAGCAAATAGAGGTTGATTAAGATACAAGCTGGAAAACTCAACTTCAACTTGAACCGCTAAAATACTACGTTCTAATATCCAACTCGCTCCCTCTAATACCTGAAGTTCTGCTCCTTGAACATCAATTTGCAAAAAATCAATTTCATTTATTCCTTCCTTTTGACAAAAACTATCTAACGTTGTTGTCTCAATTCCTATAGTAAAATCTAAGTTAACCAACTCTGGTAGCCCTGCAAACCGAGCTAAATAAGGTTCATTAGGAGGATACAGCGAACTACACATCGGATGTTGGGTAACATAGAGTGTCGATTCTCCTACAGAGTTTCCCAGTGCTAAAGGAATATGTTTTTCCGTCCAATTCACTTGTCGCGCTTCCAGATCAGCGTTTGCTGCATCACAAGCATCCGCATCAGCATCAAAGCCATAAATAGTCAAGTGAGGCGCAAAAATACCCCATCCTTGACTCGCATAGTCATCATTAACTCCCACTTTCCGAGAGCCAATATTACATAGAGTTAGATGAATCTGATCTAGATGACCACTTTTCTTTAAGCTCGAAAGAAATACTGACATTTAATCATCCTCTATTAGCACTGTATAAAAAAATATGATATTGTTGGGAACGCTAACGCTAACTATTTACTTCAAACTTTTATGATCAACCATAGCAATTAGATTTAACCTTCCGGATAAATCTTCGGTCGATTCTATAGGAAGTAACTGCTGCAAGAAAGGTTTATACTGAAATAATTGATACCCTATATCTCTGAGAAAATCAGCAACAGCCAAATTAGCCCCTTGACTCCCCGCAATATTTTCATACATTATACAAGGTCTGAACTCGCTTAAAATCCAACTACTTCCCTCTAAAACCTTAAGCTCATGACCTTCTGCATCAATTTTCAATAAATCAACCTGGCTGATATCTTCTTCCTCAACCAAACTATCCAGCGTAAAACAGCGCACCTCCTCAAACATTCCCTGCTGCATCCTTTCCCCATCCCCCTCAACAATCTGATTCAGTTCATTCGCCGCCTGCAACGCCAACCGAGCCGTACCCTGGTAATCGCTCGCCGCACCTGCACAGACTTTCACCCAATCTAACTGATTAATCTTACAGGTTTCTTGCAAACAACGCACACACCCAGAAAACGGTTCAACCGCCAACACACGCCCTTCATCTCCTACCCTCAGCGCCGCACTAAACGTGTAAACCCCCACATTCGCCCCCACATCAATCACCGTCATCCCCGGTTTAATCCAACCCCGCCAAAACTCCATTTCCTTCTCAAACCAATCTCCCTCGGTAATCAACACACTGGTAACAATACTGCGTAAACTAGGTTCTACAGCTAACAAGAGTTGATTTTCAAAGGGAACATAACTAACGTGACTTTCTTCTGCCAACCGAGTCCAATACAACTCTAACGCCTGTGATTTTCCCTGGCTCAACTCCGCACCAATCCTGCGCCATACCCTCGCACTCTCCATCTGTCCCAAATCTCGATACGCCAAATAGAGCGCTTGTAAAATATTACCCCGTTCTGGCGCCAGCTTTCGCGCCCGATGTAAATAAAACAATCCTTCCTGTTGATTATTCGTCAAACTAGAAATCCCCAGCTTCAAATTAACCGCCGCCGATTCAGGATAAAGTTGAGCCGCTAAATGGAGAAATCGCAGTCCAGCGACATTGTAGAAAACCAGAACCGAATAACACAAAACTTCACTTAATAACCGCAGGGATTGAGTATAACCATTCTCAGTTCCTAGAATCTCCACCAGCTTTTCTGCTCGACTATCGATAAAATAATTACCAGGAGGTAAATAAACGATCCCTGAATCAATGGACTCCTCAACATAAGCAGGCATTAAACTTTGGATAAACGTAGAAAACGCCATCTGCATTCCCTGTCCCGTTTCTCCAGTCATCCCATAAACCAAAGCCAGATGAGCCGCACAAAGGGGATGTCCATACAGTTCCACTCCCCGATTCAACGCCTCAACCGCCATCTCAAAATACAGCAAACGCACCGAAGCATCCTGACTTTGTTCGGCTTCAATCAACGCCACAACCGCAACATTATTCAACTCAACAGCCGATGTCGGCTCATCCCAATCCGTCTTTTCCAGAGTAGCCGTTACATAGGATAACGCGGCTGAATTCAGCGTCAGACCAATATGATTAAGATAGTTCCAATAGGAATCAATCGGATGAAAAGAAGAGTCCATAAAAAAGTTAATTTATAGTACGTTTTTTTATATCCCATCGCCAAGGCGAGTCCACACCTAACTTTACCCCAATTTCAACATAATTTGCCGAATCCGGACAGTGCGATCGCCGGTTGTTCAGATTCCCGTCAATTTTATCGGGCGCACCGACGTGCGCCCCTACGTGCGGGCGACAAACAGTGCGATCGCCTGTTCCCTTTGGGTCAATTGAATCGTGCGATCGCAGCCTGATTCCCAGCAAGCGCCAATTTTGTTCCCTCCACGCAAGCAAGGGGAGGGTTAGGGAGGGGTTAAATCAAGGTATTGCTTTGTTGATTGAGTAAAGGGCGACCCGATCCAATTGAATGGATTGGAGTTGTTCATTGATGCAGGCGGGTCGCCCCTACAAAGATCGCTTGTTTCCTTTGGGTCAATTCAATGGTGCGATCGCTCCCTTATTCCCATTTCCGCCAATTTTATCGGGCGCACGTCAATAGCCCCTACGTGTCGGCGACAAACGTTGCGATCGCCTGTTCTCGCCCGGTCAATTCCATGGTGCGATCGCAGCCTGATTCCCAGCAAGCGCCAATCTTTCTTGTTCCCTCCCCTTGAAGGGGAGGGTTAGGGAGGGGTTAAATCCAGGTATTGGTATTGTTGATTGAGTAAAGGGCGACCCGAACCAATTGAATGGATTGGAGTTGTTAATTAATACAGGCGGGTCGCCCCTACAAGGATCGCCTGTTCCCTTTCGGTCAATTCCATCATGCGATCGCCTGTTCTATTCGGGTCAATTCAATCGTGCGATCGCAGGTTCCATTCCCGTCAATTTTATCGGGCGCACAATTAACCCCATTTCTCCTGCAACTATCTCAACTGGAAAACAGTGAATCAGGCATTCAACAAGCACAGCATTTAATTGTCGAAAATTTGCTGAAAATTCGATTTGGAGAATTGGATGAGCAACTCACCGCACGGGTCACTTCTTTATTAGCATTACCTCCCCAACAGTTAAGCCAATACCTCTTGCAATTATCTCAGCTATCCCGTGAGCAACTCCTCGCTCGATTTCCTATAGCCAGTCCTTAAAGTGTCGTCAACAACGAACCGTGCGATCGC
>NZ_JAVKBY010000251.1:0-17903 GCF_040222985.1 Coleofasciculus sp. F4-SAH-05 | reverse complement strand
AGCCCAACCAATCCTTTAATTAGCTATCCACCGTAACCCACCAAAATATCCTGTCTTCATCCCCTTTCTGCACAGATGAACCCCAAAGGATATGCAGGTGAACATTGGACATCAAAGGGATAATGTCCCCGAAATAAAAAGAATTAGGACTTGACGCGATCGCGAATTTTAGGTACTATTTCATCATGGGAAAATGTGCCGACCTATAGACCCATATGAACCGGAACCTGTAACTCG
This sequence comes from Coleofasciculus sp. F4-SAH-05, assembly GCF_040222985.1. NCBI lineage: Bacteria > Bacillati > Cyanobacteriota > Cyanophyceae > Coleofasciculales > Coleofasciculaceae > Coleofasciculus > Coleofasciculus sp. F4-SAH-05. The sequence continues at coordinate 17,666 of NZ_JAVKBY010000251.1, read as the reverse complement.
CCCCTACAGAGTTAACAAACACAGAATACATCACACATAATGTCATCGAAAATAACCAGACATGCATGATGGAAGGGTTTAGAGAGGTGAATAACCAAGAACATTTATTGCTTATTCGCAATTTCGATAAAATCTTCAATTGTCTTAATCGTGGGATCACCCGCTAAATACCCAATCCCCCGATGGAGATGAAGGCGAAATTGAGTGGTAAGAGTATCCTTATCACACCCTAAACCATCATGATGACAGCGTTGTTTCAGCGCCATTAACAAAATATCAGCCAATTCGCCACCAAACACCCGCCACGTCATTTCCACATTAGAGTCAGCCGGAATCGGGACAGGTGAAGGTTGAGTCGGTTCCGCCAGGGAACGGCAAAACGCCCAACGGCAAAGAATATTCCACTGATCAATTTTAGTGTAGCGTTTGAGTTTGGTTAGTTGGTCTTTGGCTGATTTTGAAAGTTTAAAGCGTTCAATTTCCATTTTTCAGGGAACAGGGAATAGGTAACAGGGGAACACCTCGACTTCGCTCGGTGTGTCACAGAGAACAGGGAACAATTCATCATATCAAAATGACCACCGCCATTCCATTCACCTCAAATGATATGACTACAGGCGATCGCTCTCTTGGCAATAACCACGATTCACAACATACCCCGTTACTCTTTCTCCTTCGCTACTGACATATCTGTAGCTTGACTCAACATCGTTTTGGCTCAACTTGTCAAGTTTTGATAATTTAAACTATTCCTTCCTCCCTAAAAGGTTTAAATTTTTCAATCAGAGTCTTGTCTCAACAAAACGTTATAATTGCTCGTTTTTGACCCCTTTTCCAAAATAATCTACGAATTTTCAAGGGTTACGGCGATTGTGAGTAAAATGTGCGGTTTTCAGGTATAGTATTTATGGTGGGTTCTTTGTAAGTTTTAATCATCTAGACAAAGCTAAAACCCTTGAATTCTAGTAAAACTTTGTATAATTTCTAGTTTTCGCCTCACTGTTAATGTTCCCTTGGACGCATGTATTTTTTTAAACTTACGATAAAAATCATGACCAAGACTTGACAAAAACACAGATTACACAGACGGAATAGCACAGATAGAACAGCAAATAGTGAAGCACACAGATTGACACAGACGAGGAAATAGTCCTCCCACAAGCTAATCATTTTTTATCCGGGGGCAATCATCTTTTCATCCTTAGTCCCATGGAGAGCTAACACCTCTACCTCTGTGAAATCAGTGGGAATAACCGGCAAAGTCCCCACCACTACCGTTCCTCCTTACTCAGCGAAATCAGTGTTATCAAATATCTGATACAATTTTTCTTTGAATAAAAGAATTATGCCAATTAAGGTTAGGGTATGAGGAAATAATTTCAGAGTTGGATGAAAACGGCACACCTGATTAATCCTATAATAAGGTGCGTGGGTGAGATTGATGAATGATGTTAAAAAAATTACCGTTAAGTCCAACCGGGTGGCGAAATTTACTGATTGCCTTAATCGTACTGGGGATATTTTTCCGCTTCTATAACCTCGATCGCAAGGTTTACTGGTACGATGAGACAATGACCTCAATGCGAATCTCTGGATATACCCAAACCGAAGTTATCCAGCAGGCGTTCGACGGTGAGGTGATTCCAGTTGCAGCCTTCTTAGAGCGATATCAGTATCCCACGCCAGAAAAAGATCTCAATGACACGATTAACGCCTTAGCTGGGAATCCCGAACATTCGCCCCTATATTATCTAATGGCACGGTTCTGGTTGCAACTCTTTGGTCATTCAGTTGTCACCATTCGCTTCTTATCCGTATTAATCAGTTTTCTGGCATTTCCTTGTATGTACTGGTTATGTTGGGAACTGTTTGGATTATCGACAGTAAGTTGGGTTGGTGTTGCGATTCTAGCGATTTCCCCGTTCCATGTCTTGTACGCCCAAGAAGCACGAGAATATAGTTTGTGGACAGTAACTATTCTAGTATCAAGTGCGGCATTATTGCGAGCCATCCGATTAAAAACTTTACCGAGTTGGGGAATTTACGGAGTAACTGTGGCGCTGGGACTTTATACTCATCCCTTTTCCGCCTTCGTGTCTATTGGACATGGTATTTATGTTTTAGTCACTGAAGGATTTCGCTGGAGTCGCAAACTAACGAAGTATTTAGTATCATCTCTAGTCGGGCTACTCCTATTTTTACCCTGGCTAGGGATTGTGATTAGCCATTTTTCCAAATTCGTAGACAATACCGCCTCGGTTAACTTGAATCGAGAAGGATTTTTACCCTTATTTTGGGGATTAAATCTGAGTCGAATTTTCTTTGATGTGAATCAAGGAACCAGCCCCTTTAGTCCACTGCATTATCTCAGTGCGTTATTAGCCGGTTATGCGCTGTACTATCTGTATCGCCAAGCCCCCCTCAACGCTTGGGTGTTTATTATCACCTTAATTGGTGTTACCGGAATTGCCCTGATTGGACCCGATGTGATTTTAGGCGGGCGTCGTTCTAGTATTACCCGATACGCCATTCCCAGTTATTTAGGAATTCAAATAGCAGTCGCTTATTTAATCACCGCCAAAACTACCGCAATTAACGGTAAAACAAAGCATTTGAAGCGCTGGCAATACGGCGCGATCGCACTCTCATTTTGCGCTATTATCTCCTGTATCGTCAGCGCCCAATTTCCGGTGTGGTGGCACAAAAGTCATAGTAAAAGTCGATATAATCCGCAAGTGACTGAAATTGTCAATCAAGCCAAAAATCCCCTCGTGGTTAGTGATAAAATTCCGGGAATTATGTTTTCTCTCAGTCATTCCCTGAATCCAGACGTTCATCTCCAGATGGTTCTACCCCCTAGCGTTCCCCAAATTCCAGATACCTTTTCCCCCATCTTTGTCTATCGACCCACAGAACCCTTGAAACAAGCCATACAAACCCATCATAAAGTAACCGAAGAACCCAACTCAAAATCCTGGTTATGGAGAGTGGAATAGTTCCCTGTTCCCTGTTCCCTGTTCCCTGTTCCCTAATCTCAACAGTTAACTTTAATTGTGTCCACCTACTTAGGTGTGCCACGCCACTACAACGTGATTCAACATGGATACTTTAATTATCATCGTAACCGCTTTCATCGTCTTTGCCCTCGGCGCATCTATCGGCAGCTTTCTCAACGTCGTTGTTTATCGCCTACCTGCCAATTTATCCATTCTTTTCCCTCCCTCCCGTTGTCCGCATTGCTTACATAAACTCGGAAAACGCGAGAATATCCCTATCTTGGGTTGGCTGTGTTTAAAAGGGCGCTGTCGTCATTGTCGTAGTCGCATCTCTTGGCGTTATCCCCTAGTTGAAGCCATCACAGGATGCTTATTTTTATTCGTTTTTTTACAATATAGCTTAAGCATAGAAACCTTTGGGTATTGGGCATTTTTAAGTTGGTTATTAGCCCTATCCTTAATTGATCTCGATACAATGACACTCCCCAACTCACTCACCCAGTCGGGATTAGTTGCAGGTATAGTCTTTCAAGGCGCATTCGCTTTTTTCCAAACTGCTCAACTGTCCGATATATCGGTTCAACTGATGACAGGAATAAGTGGGGCGGCTCTCGGAATTTGGTTATTTGACATCATCACCTTAGTCGGTTCTATCCTCTTTGGACAAACCGCCATGGGTGGAGGAGATGCCAAATTAGCCGCAATGATGGGCGCTTGGTTAGGATGGAAGTATTTACTGTTAGCTGGATTTTTAGCCTGTGCAGTCGGCGCATTTGCTGGGGGTGGTGCCATGGCAATGGGTTGGCTGAATCGGCGACAACCCATGCCCTTTGGACCTTTTCTAGCTTTAGGCGCTGGATTGACAGTTTTTTTGGGAGAAGCTATTTTGTCAGCTTATCTACGACTATTTTTTCCCTTATCGTTTGCCCTTTAATTAAGTCGGGCTTACTGAATAAGTAGGGGGGGTGAAGAAAGGGAATAGGGAATAGTAATGATTTGTTCCGTTTGCCTAATAGAGCCAGAGTAGAGTATAAAGAACAGCATACTCATTAAATCTACCCTTTTAATACTCTTTATTCAGAGTCTTTTATAATCCTATGGTATTAGCCGAATTTTTCATTCCCCACGGACATTGCTACCTCTGGAAGCCGGAATTAGTGGGGTTACACCTAATCTCTGATTGTTTCACCGCATTGGCATATTACTCCATTCCCCTAACGCTAACCTATTTCGTTACCAAAAGAAGCGATGTCCCGTTTAACTGGATTTTCCTCTTATTTAGTGTTTTCATCATTGCCTGTGGTACGACCCATATTATGGAAATCTGGACGCTTTGGCATCCGAATTACTGGGTATCAGGTTGGATAAAAGCCGTGACTGCCCTGATTTCCGTAGTCACCGCAGGGGAACTCATCAGACTACTTCCCCAAGCCCTGACAATCCCCAGCACCGCCCAACTCGAAGCCGAAATTAAGAAACGTCAAAAAGCCCAAGCGGAACTCTGGCAGGAAAAAACCCATCTTGCCCAAGCTCAAAAAGTTGCCCATGTGGGAAGTTGGGAATTCGATTTAGCGACCAAAGATATTAAGTGGTCCAATGAAACCTTCTGCATTTATGGTCTTTCTCCAAGACAATCTACCCCCACTTTCCGGGAACATTGGCAAAAAATTCATGCCAATGACAGAAAAGCTTGGAAAAAGACGGTTCACCAACTCGTGCGGGGGAAATCGTGCCAACTAGAATTTCGTATCCTACGCCCTGATGGGTTTATCCGCCATCTTTTCGCCCAGGGAGAACCGATTTTCAATGCCCAAGGTCAGGTGCATAAACTATTCGGTACTCTACTAGATATCAGCGATCGCGTCGCAGCGCAACAACGTGAACGATTATTCGGGGCAATTGCCTTACGGATTCACCAGTCTTTAGAACTGGATGAAATTCTTGACACCACCGTCACCGAGGTGCGACAGTTCCTAGAAACAGACCGAGTATTAATTTACCGCTTCAATCCAGACTGGAGTGGGCAGATTGTGGTAGAGTCAGCGGGGGAACCCTGGACAGCCGTTCTGAATACAACCCTAGATGACCCCTGTTTTGGCAAAGACTACGCTCAACTCTATCAGCAAGGTCGAGTAAGAGCGATCGCTAATATTTATACCGCAGGTTTACAGCCTTGTCATCTCCAGTTACTCGAACCCTTCCAAGTCATCGCCAACTTAGTCGTGCCGATTCTCTTAGGTGACAAACTCTGGGGATTATTAATCGTCCATCACTGTCGTAGTCAACGGCACTGGCAATCCTACGAAATCGAGCTATTACAGCAATTAGCCACCCAAGTCGCGATCGCACTCCAACAATCGGAGCTATATTCTAAAGTACAGGCGGAACTGATCGAGCGGCAACGGATAGAGAAAGAGCTACGAGTCAGCGAACAACGATATCGTTCCGTCGTCACCGCCATGTCTGAGGGAATTCTACTCCAGCAAGCCGATGGTCAGATTATTGCCTGTAATGTCAGTGCTGAAAACATTTTAGGACGTTCGGCTCAACAGATACTCGGACAAATCGGTATGAACTGGAGGGGACAAATCATTCAGGAAGATGGTTCCCCCTTCCCCAGCCAAGACCATCCGGCGATGGTCACCTTAAGCACAGGGAAACCCCAAGTAAGAGTAATTATGGGAATTTCCCCACCCGAAGCATCACTCCTATCCGATTCAGTGGACGACTCACATCTTCCTGAAAACAGGGCAAAGGGGGGAGGGCTGAGGCTAAAACAGAAGGAGCCAGTTTACCAAGAACAAAGACATGATATCACCTGGATTAGCATAAATTCTCAACCCCTGTTTCATCCCGGAGACAGCCAACCCTACGCCGTTGTCACCTCATTTTCCGACATCACCCAGAGCAAACGTTCCCAAGAAGCCTTGCACTTAATCACTCAGCAAGAACGAGAAAGAGCCTTGCAACTCGAACAAGCCTTGCAGAAACTCCAACGCACCCAAGCCCAACTGGTACAGAATGAAAAAATGGTTAGTTTGGGGCAACTCGTCGCCGGGGTAGCCCATGAAATCAACAACCCCACCAGCTTCATCTACGGCAACATTCCTCCCGCCTCTGACTATGCACAAGACTTGCTGCACCTAGTCCAACTCTATGGCAAACATTATCCTAAACCTGTTGCTGAGATTGCTGAATACATCGATGAGATTGATTTAGACTTTATCACCACTGATTTCCCCAAACTTCTCGCCTCAATGCAAGAAGGCGCTCGTCGCATCAGTGAAATTGTCCAATCCTTACGCCACTTTTCCCGACTCGATGAAGCCGATTGCAAGCGGGTGAATCTCCATCAAGGGATTGATAGCACATTGCTGATTTTAAAACATCGACTGACACAACAGGGAAATCGTCCTGAGATTAAACTGGTTAAAGACTATGGTCAACTGCCTTTAGTCAAATGTTATCCCGGTCAACTCAATCAAGTGTTTATGAATATTATTAGCAATGCCATTGATGCCCTTGACGAAGCTCATAATCCTGCCTATTTATCAGGACTACCTTCAGCCAACAGAGGAAATAGCAATCACCTATCCCCAATAAATCATCACCCCTCACCGATGATTTGGATTCACACAGAATTCGTTGAACCCAATTCGGTAATTATTCGTATTGCTGACAACGGCGCTGGCATCAAGGCAGAGGTTCAATCTCGAATATTTGACCCGTTCTTTACGACCAAACCTGTCGGTCAAGGCACTGGTTTAGGATTGTCGATTAGCTATCAGATTGTTGTAGATAAACACGGGGGGCAGCTTCAATGTCATTCCCATCATCCTCAAGGAACAGAGTTTGTAATTAAGCTACCTGTTACTAAGTCATAATGACAGCTTAATCCCATATCGTTTCTGGTTTACCCAGATGCCACTAAACCCGCCCCGACTTTCCTTAATGCAGCTCGGCATTAATTCTGGGGCAATTTTCGTCCTCTTGAGTCTGCTCAGAGGGTATTTGACAAGTTCCGTTTCTGCGTTGTTATCAACGTTTGGGTGTCCTTATGGCTTCATTAAGCAAATGAACATATCCGCCACGCTTGAAGTTTGGCTTTGGCGTTGATTCAAACACCCTCTCTTTTCAGGCTAACACTTTAATAAGATTTCTACATTAAATTCTGTGTAAATAAAATAAAACAAGTGAATAACTACGTTAGCTCAATTCTGTTACCCTCATCAGGGAGTTAACCTGCGGCTGACGTTACAGTGAACTCAAGACTATAGAGCCAAGTTTCTAAACCTTTAAACCTTAAATAATCAGCATTTTAACAAGGAGTTAGACGTTCAGGGAAAACGCCACAAAGCTGACGGTGTTAGATGTGCGAACCGATAAAGAATTTAACAGTGGCTGTATCCCTGGCGCTGAACATATTTATGTCCCCCATCTCGAAGAAAAACTGGATAAGTTAGATAAAACTAAAACCGTAGCCACCTACTGTGGGAGTGGATATCGGGCATCTATTGCTGCCAGTTTGCTGCAAAAGCATGGGTTTGAGAATGTCATCAACATTCCCGGTTCATGGAGTGCTTGGAAGAGTGCCGATTTACCCGTGCAACAATCGGCATAAAATTAAGAGTCGGTAAATTTCGTAGGGACACGGCATTGCCGTGTCCTTACAAGTAACGCTAATACCCTGAAATATTGATTCAATAATATATTTTTCCGTTAACATCGGTGGGTTACGGCGGATACTCCATTAAATGATTATCGCTTCGATTTAGATGCCGCCTAACCCACCCTACATTACTACGTTACACTATTCTCGCAGCATGATATATTAACAATCAGTGGTCAATTTGAATTGAAGCCGAGAGGGAATCATCTTGACGGAAGAACAAAAGCTGATTGAAAAACTACAACGCATTGAATCCTTGTACTCTAGTTTGAAGGGCAAAACTTATGAATTCTAACAAAAAACTTCCTAGTGTTTCTATTTCCGATTCCCTCTACCAATCTTTGATAACCTACCAACAGAAAAACCAACTTGACTCCCTTGACTCGGCGGTTGTGGAAATCTTGACTCAATTTTTCCAGCTAGGCGAAGAAGCCAAACGCTATGCTACCGTTGAACAACTGGATACCCTCGCCGAAAAAGTAGACCGCCTCAGCCAACACGTAGCGGCGCTGAGTCAGGTAAAGGCTAATAATACCCCAACCCAACAATCCGCACAATCCGCGATCGCATCTGATTTATCTAAGGATTGGAAAGACATTGAGGATGAACCTGATGAAATTCTCTATGATTTCCTTGAGCCTCAGTAATCTAGTTAACCTCGCCTCTTGCTCCCCTAGAATGGCGGGTTTATTCCAGTTAGTTATTAGATATCGATAGAACCTTATCGGTCTAAATTATATGGTTGAAGCTATTATTGTTGGATTAATTATTGTTGGGATTTGTGCTGGGGTTCTCTTGAGTCCACTTCTGACTAAATGGCGACGGAACCGCATCAAAAATAAATCGTTTCCTCGGCGTTGGCAAAGGTTTATCGAGCAACTCTTGCCATTTTATTACCGTCTACCTCAATCCCAACAACGAAACCTCCAGGGTTACATGGCTGTTTTTTTAGCTGAAAAACAGTTTATTGGCTGTATAGGATTACAGATTACTGAAGAAATAAAACTGACAATTGCTGCTCAAGCTTGTCTGCTTTTACTGAATGATAGAGGGAACTATTACCCCAATTTAGTTTCAATTCTGGTTTATCCCAGCGCGTACCGAGTCAAACCAACCAAGCGAATCAGTGATTATATTGTAGAAGAAAGAGATGAAGTGAGACTGGGGGAATCTTGGACACGAGATCAACTTGTCCTATCCTGGCAGCAAATCGAATATGATATCCAGAATTGGCAGGATGGACATAATGTGGTTCTCCATGAATTTGCCCATCAGCTAGATCAAACTGATGGTATGATTAACGGTGTACCCAAGCTGGACTCTAAAGCCGATTATCAGATGTGGGCGCAGGTATTTACACAAGAGTATGAACAATTACAACGTGATGCTCAACGCGGGAGAAAAACAGTGATGAATAAATATGGGGCAACTGATCCGGCTGAATTTTTTGCTGTAGCGACAGAGACATTCTTTGAAAAATCTGAGCAAATGGTGCGGAAACATGCTGCACTTTATCTGCAATTGAAACACTATTACAAGCTAGATCCATTGGAGTGGACGTGAACAAAAATGGCTTTGTAATCTTGCACTCTTCTCAGAATAAGAGGTATAGCGGTACTCAGACAGGTTAGGACATTCTTTGCTGTTCCTTGTTCCCTGTTCCCGCTTAGATTAACTGATGTCCTAACGTAGCATCGTAATGCTATGATGTTATTTTTTACGAATAAAAATTATGAACGCATTAATCATTTTAGCTGAAGTCAGCGTGGTAATTATCATTTTTTTAGTTTTGACTTGGCTTATGGATAAGTCATCAAAGCTGTTGATTAAATACCCACTATTTAATATCAGCACTCAACGAGTCAAAATCCTGCGTCGGAATATCACCGGATCGTTGCTACTGACTGGCTTGGTGCTGTGCCTTGTGATTGTCGGTGTTAATGGTTTCCTGATCTATCAAGGGAAAGACTTACAAAAATATACTCTCGACCTAATTAGGCTTATTCCACCCGAATTTTGGCTAAGACTGGCAGGTGGCATTTTTCAAAGTATTGGTGCGGTAATTTTAGCGGCAATCGCTCTAAAATTTATCAACTATTGCCTGAATATAGCGAGTACTCACGCCAAAAATATAGACAGCAGTAGCACCGATGATGAAAGTATTGATACTTTTTTCGCAGAACTTTATAAAAGAATAAAATGGGGGAGTTGGCTGTGGATTATCGGTTGCTGTAGTCTGTTTTTAAATTTACCAGACGTAATTTCTGACTATATTTTTGTCGCCCTACGAATCTATTTGATTATTGCAGTTGGATTACTGATCATTAAAGCGGCAGCGGTGATCGTAGATATTCTAGATGCTCTGAGCATCAGATACTCCAGCCCTGATAACCTATTACGATTTTACGATCGCCTCCGGCATCTAATTCCCTTTCTGAAGCGGTGTTTGGAATTGGTTCTCTACGCCTGCATCGCTATACTGGTCACTGATCAGGTTGAATTCATCGCCAACCTGTCCGATTTTTGGCTGCGAATTATCAAAATCATCACCATGATATTTTTGAGTCGGGTGTTTTATGATGTGGTTTATTTACTGGCGGAAGAATTAGTCTTTAAAGAGAAAAAATTGACCGAAAGGCAACAAAGCAGACGCTTAACGCTAGTTCCCCTGTTTCGCAGTATATTGCAATACTCAATTTATTTCGCCGTTGGGGTTTCTATCCTGTATACTCTTGATATTGATCCAACTCCTATCCTAGCCGGTGCGGGTATTCTTGGTCTAGCGGTAGGATTTGGCGCCCAGGAACTGGTTAACGATATGGTTTGTGGCTTCTTTATTCTATTTGAAAACTACTATTTAGTCGGGGATTATATTGAAGCCGGGAACGTGGAAGAGAAAGTCGTCGAGGGGACGGTGGAGGCGATTGAACTGAGAACCACCCGCCTCAGACATCCCAATGGTCAATTACAGATTATTCGCAATGGTGCGATTGGCTCAGTGATTAACTACTCCAAAGAATACATTTTTGCCGTCGTGGAAGTTGGCGTACCCTATAATGCCAACTTAGCCCAAGTTTATCAAGTTGTTGAGGAAGTCGGACAGGAGTTAAACACCAATGATCCCGATGTCCTCGAACCTACACAAGTTGATGGTGTGGAAAGTCTAGGGGAGTCTAACTTGTTGCTAAAGACATTGACGAAGGTTAAGCCGGGAAAGCATCTTCAAATCCAGCGCACTCTACGGAAGACGTTTATGGATACCTTGCGCTCCGAAGGGATTCTACTTCCGGCTCCGATTAAAAATGAAGAATAATTTAAGATGTTTACGCCCAGAAACTGTAAAGGACTCAACCTTGCGTCCCTAGGGTTTCTTGACGTACTATTAATCCACTCAATTAGGTGTGCCACGGCACTAAAATGTTTTAAGCTTACTTAGTTGAGTATCACCCTAGGAGAGTCCCATTGTTGAACAACTTCCAAGAAGCCAAAGCCCATTTCATCGCTAGTCATCGGCATCCGATCAATCAGAGGCTGCACCACCTCACCAACTTACTCGCGATCGCAGCCGTTATCCTACTATTCTATGATTGGCGGTTGACCTTGATTTGCGTCATCCTCACCCAAGTCTTTGCGTTAGGGGGACATGCGTTCTTTGAGAAGAATGAACCCGCATTTCGCAAATATCCTGGTATCACCATCCTCGCATCCCTGTCTTGGTCATTCGAGAACTGGTTTGGGTTGCGCCCCGCGAGGAAAGGGTGATGGGGGAAGCAGGGGGAGCAATGTAGAGACGTGCCATGGCACGTCTGGGAGCAGGGTGTACCAAATTCTTGGGGCATTTTTTCCTTCTACCCCTTGGAGCCTTCTTTTCCTATAGCCCGAATTCGTAACATTTAGTAACATTAAAGACTTAAGCCTTCATCAATACATTGAGGAGTGAGAATGTATCAAGACTTGCTAGTGATCGATGCGGATGCTCATAAGCTAGAGAATCCGATGATTATGCGGGATTATCTAGAACCAGAGTATCGCGAGCGCGTCGGTTTAGTGATTGATAGTCTCGGTGACCAACGGGCAAAGATTGTAGACTTTAATCCCGAAACCGGGAAAAATGACTTTTTGCGGATGTTTCCCCAACCTCAGGGATTAGGGAAAGGTGGCTTTCGCAATCTGCATCCAGATACCACATTGGGTGCGATGTTCAATCGGGTGCGGATTCAACACATGGATCAAGAGGGGATTGATGTCCATGTTATCTTTGGTACGCTGAATCTGATCTTTTCCAGTATTCTGGATAAAGACTTTGCGATCACACTCTGCCGCGCCTACAACAATTACATGGCAGATGATTGCCGGGGCTACGATAATCGCCTCAAACCCATTGGGGTTATTTGTCTTCAGGATGTAGATGAAGCGGTTAAGGAAATGCATCGCTGCGTCAACGAACTGGGGATGATTAGCGTCGCCGTTGCGCCCAATATGCCGATTCCCCATCCCAAAGCCCCCGATGCATTCCCCGAAATTCGCACCTGTAAGGCAATTAGCCATCCTGACTTCCGTCCGATTTTACAGGCGGCGGTAGACTTGGATATTGGCTTAGGGATTCACGGTGGACCCGGTTCCTACATGGTGGGCGGAATTGCGGATCATCTAGAGACGTTTGTCCTCAACCACATTTTTGTCCAGCGCAACCAGCAACAATTGGCATTAGCCCGGATGGTATTTGATGGGGCATTTGAACAATTCCCCACCCTACGGGTTGGCTTCTTAGAAGGCGGTTGTGGTTGGCTACCGGATTTAGCCCATGCATTCCACGAACATTGGGAAAAGCGGATTCGCGACTTTGACCCGAAACATCCCTATCGCCCGTCTTTAATGGAATTCACCAAGTTGATGATTCAGGAAAAAGGCGGTCGGGATAATGTCAATATTATCTCTCAGGCGAAAAACCTGTTTGATTTATTGTGGAATGCGGCACATGATCCGACCAAAATTGAGGATGCTAGCTTGTATGAACATTATGACTTGCGTCACCGTGACCCCTTCGAGTATTTTGAACGGGGTCAAATTTTTACCTCCTTTGAATCCGATGATCCGGGTCCAGCGTATTTACCTGTGGCGATGGGTGAAATTGGTAAGCATTTAACCTGCTTCTCTGGGGATTATGGTCACTGGGATGGTGTGCTGCACGGCTGTGTCAAAGATGCGGCAACCGTGGCGGATTATGACCGGGAACATCTGGGACTGTTGTTGGCGGGGAATGCGTTAGCCTTATATGGCGATCGTTTACGTCAATCCTTGCCAGAAAAACCCATGGTTGGTAGCGTTTAAAACAATCGGGCGACCTGATTTGTAGAGACGTTGCAGGCAACGTCTCTACTGCTTGGGTTGTCTAAGCTGTCATGCATTTAAATTGGGTATTAGTAGCGAGCAAGATGCTCGCACTACCATCCTTTCGCCATTATTGACATTAAGGTTTAAATGCCGAACAGCTTATTTCTAATAACGTGCGGTGAATCATGGCATTCTCTTCTATCATTCGGACTCTGGAACGATCGCCCCTGACGGGTGAACTCCTCTCTAAACTGAATCGTCAGTCGTCTTTGCACCTGAATGGGATTGCCCGTCTCCCTAAGGGATTAGTCTCATCTGCCATCGCTCAAGCCGCAGGGCGCAATCTTTTGGTTGTCTGCGCCACATTGGAGGAAGCCAGTCGCTGGGCTGTGCAATTGGAGGCGATGAACTGGCAAACGGTTCATTTCTATCCCACCTCAGAAGCGTCACCCTACGAACCTTTTGACCCAGAATCGGAAATGATCTGGGGACAAATGCAGGTATTAGCCGATTTGGTTGGTCATTTGTCACGTTCTGATCAGGATACTCTAGAGTCTCCCCCGGATAATCAACCTTCAACCCTTAACGGACTGGCTATTGTCGCCACCCACGCTGCACTTCAACCCCATTTACCGCCAGTCACGGCGTTTGATCCCTATTGTCTGACGATTAACCAAGGGATGACAAGGGATATTAAAGACATCGATAACCAATTAGCCCGCTTGGGGTATGATCGAGTGCCACTGGTGGAAATGGAAGGTCAATGGAGTCGGCGCGGTGATATTGTGGATGTTTTCCCGGTTGCGGCTGAATTACCGGTGCGGCTGGAATGGTTCGGGGATGAATTGGAACAACTGCGGGAATTTGACCCCGCGACCCAGCGCTCCCTAGATAAAATTGAGCAACTGGTACTCACCCCTACTGATTTTAGCCCGATTATTACGGATGCCCTCAGTGAGGCACAAGCCCAACAGGTGCAACTTCATTTAGAGGAAGAGGAACAGGCACTTTGGCAAGCGGGGGGACATCTGGAAGGGAGTCGTCGCTTCTTGGGGATTGCTTTTGAGCAACCTGCGTCCCTGTTGGATTATTTGCCCGATAATACAGTGATTGCTATTGATGAACCCGAACAATGTAGCGCTCATTGCGATCGCTGGGTGGAACACGCTCAAGAACATTTAGATACGTTAGCCCATCCCCTTCCCCCTCTGCATCGTCAATATGCTGAATTATTCAACACGCAAACCGCAGTCAGGGCGGGTTTTGATCAAACGTTATCATCAACAACGAAACAAAATTCCCTAAACCCGCCCCTACACACTCAAAACTTACTCTATTTATCGGAACTAGCAGAAGCCACCAATGAGACGGCGGTGAATTTAGCCAGCCGCCCGATTCCCGCCACACCACACCAATTTGCCAAACTTGCAGAAATTGTCCGCAGTGAACGCGATCGCAAGTTTTCGGTTTGGCTGGTTTCGGCTCAACCGAGTCGTTCGGTGTCTCTGTTACAGGAACATGATTGTCCCGCCCAGTTTGTTCCCAATCCCCGCGATTATCCGGCGATTGATAAACTGCAAAGCCAGAGAACACCTGTGGCGGTAAAATATTCCGGATTAGCGGAAATCGAAGGCTTTATCCTGCCCACGTTTCGCTTGGTTGTGATTAGCGATCGCGAGTTTTTTGGACAGCATACTCTCGCCACTCCCAGTTATGTGCGAAAACGACGCCGTGCGGCATCGAAACAAGTTGACCCGAATAAGTTAACTCCTGGGGATTATGTGGTGCATAAAAACCACGGAATTGGTCAATTTGTCAAGCTAGAAAGCCTCATCCTTAACCATGAAACCCGTGAATATTTAGTCATCAAATATGCCGATGGCTTATTACGAGTCGCCGCCGATCAGGTAGGGGCTTTGTCACGCTATCGCCGTGCCGATAGCCGTGCGCCTCAACTGAATAAAATGTCCAGTAAAGCCTGGGAAAAGACCAAGAATCGGGTTCGCAAAACGATTAAGAAACTGGCGGTTGATTTACTTAAACTCTATGCCCAACGCAGTCAACAATCCGGTTATGTCTTTCCAGAAGATTCATCCTGGCAAGAGGAATTAGAGGAATCCTTTCCCTATCAACCCACCCCCGATCAACTCAAAGCAGTGCAAGACGTAAAGCGAGATTTAGAGAGCGATCGCCCCATGGATCGCTTGGTCTGTGGGGATGTGGGCTTTGGCAAAACCGAGGTAGCATTGCGGGCAATTTTTAAAGTGATTACCTCTGGCAAACAAGTCGCCTTTCTCGCCCCGACAACTATTCTTACTCAACAACATTACCACACCCTAAAAGAACGCTTTGCCCCCTATCCGATTCATGTGGGATTACTCAACCGTTTCCGCACCGCCCAGGAACGTCAGGAAATTCAGCGCCGCCTTTCTACTGGAGAACTAGATGTCGTTGTTGGCACCCATCAATTATTAAGCAAAACTGTCAACTTTCGCGACTTAGGTATGTTAGTTGTCGATGAAGAACAGCGCTTTGGCGTGAACCAAAAGGAGAAAATTAAAACCCTAAAAACACAAGTTGATGTCCTGACATTAACCGCCACACCGATTCCCCGTACCTTATATATGTCCCTCTCCGGGGTGCGGGAAATGAGTTTAATTACCACTCCCCCTCCCTCTCGGCGTCCGATTAAAACCCATTTAGCCCCTTATAATCCAGAAGCGGTTCGTACTGCAATTCGCACCGAATTAGATCGGGGGGGACAGGTGTTTTACGTGGTTCCCCGAATTGAGGGAATTGAAGACGTCATCACGAAACTGCGGGAAATGATACCTAGCGCGAGACTGGCTATCGCCCATGGACAAATTCCAGAAGGGGAATTAGAAGCCACCATGCTCACCTTTAGTAACGGGGAAGCGGATATCCTGGTTTGTACCACAATTATTGAATCCGGGTTAGATATTCCGCGAGTGAATACCATCCTAATTGAAGACGCCCAGCGCTTTGGTTTAGCCCAACTCTACCAACTGCGGGGGCGAGTTGGGCGTTCCGGGGTGCAGGCACACGCTTGGTTATTTTATCCCAAACAAGAAACCCTATCCGACGCCGCCCGCAAGCGCTTACGGGCGATTCAGGAGTTTACTCAGTTAGGTTCGGGGTATCAACTGGCGACGCGGGATATGGAAATCCGGGGGGTGGGAAATCTCCTCGGGGCGGAACAGTCGGGACAAATGGATGTAATTGGCTTTGATTTGTATATGGAAATGTTACAAGAAGCCATTCGCGAGATTCAGGGACAAGAAATTCCTCAAGTTGATGATACCCAAATTGACTTAAATCTTACTGCCTTTATCCCGGCTGATTATATCCCTGATTTGGAACAAAAGATGAGTGCCTATCGGACAGTAGCATCAGCGAATTCCCAGTCAGAATTAGTCCAAATTGCCGCAGATTGGCATGATCGCTATGGTTCTTTACCTGCACCCGTTGAGCAATTATTGCGGATTGTGGAACTGAAACAGGTGGCGAAGTCTCTCGGATTTAGTCGGATTAAACCTGAAGGGAAACAGCACATCGCCCTAGAAACGCCAATGGAGGAACCCGCCTGGAAGCTATTACAAGAAAACCTACCCAAACATTTGCGATCGCGCTTTGTCTATTCTCCTGGTAAAGTAACAGTACGGGGATTAGGGGTTCTCAAAGCCAATAAACAGTTAGAGAATTTAATTGACTGGTTAAGCAAGATGCGAGGAGCCTTACCGGAAGCAGTATAAATGTTGAATGTGTAGGGGCGGGTTTAGGGAATTACGTTTCGCTATTGATGATAACATTTGTACAAAACCCGCCCTGACCGAATGACGAATGACGAATGACAAATGACAAATGACGAATGACAAATGACAAATGACAAATGACGAATGACATAAGACAAATGACGAATGACAAATGACGAATGACAAATGACGAATGACAAATATAATCGCTATTATGAATGGCAAGGAAGGTGTTGGCAAAACCACAACCTCAGTCAACTTAGCCGCCGTACTCGCGGAAAAAAAACAGGTTTTGTTAGTAGATACTGATCCCCAAGGTTCAGCCAGTTGGTGGGTAGAACGAAGTGAGGGAGAAATCAGGTTTGATATCGCCCAAGAAACCAATCCTCAACTCTTGAGTCGTCTACAAACCTTGAAAGACTACGCAATAGCCGTTGTGGATACACCCCCCGCCCTGCGTTCAGACGCCTTGACTGCTGTAGTCGCGATCGCAGATTATATTATTTTACCCACACCTCCCGCACCGATGGACTTAGCGGTTTTAATGGAAACAGTACGGCGTGCGATCGCACCAGTCGGAACCACCCATCGGGTATTGTTAACTCGGGTAGACTCTCGCAGTCGCCGGGAAGCGTTAGAGGCGCAAACCACCCGAATCGCGAGGGGCTACCCCTTCAACGAAGTAAGGGGTAGGGGGATAGCGGAAAATGCGAGGGGTCAATCCCCGAAGTATTTTCAATCTCTCTCTTTCTATTTCTATCCCATGTGGTGGTATAGTTTAGCCATGAAACAAGTTCTCACAATAGTTGTAAAGCTCCAACCCTCTCCTGAACAAGTTGCCTTCTTAGAGGCAACTCTTCAGGCGTTTGCGGACGCTTGTAACTACGTGAACGA